>JBIKMD010000237.1:0-6479 GCA_044359465.1 Myxococcota bacterium | reverse complement strand
GTCGTCAAAGTAGAGCCGAACTTTGTGACCGCCGTTCCCGGCTCAACAGAGATCTCGATCGATCTACGTGCGCTCGATGCGAAAGTGCTCAAGAAGATGCTCGCAGAAGCCAAAGTCGCCGCGGCGAAAGCTGCGAAGAAGCACCTCGTGAAGGTGAGCTGGAGCCCTCTGTTGCACATTACGCCGCGTCCCTTCGATGAGAAGCTGATGCAGATCATGCGCGGAGCCATCAAAGACGTCACAGGGTCGGTGCCAGAGCTACCCTCAGGACCGCTGCATGATGCCTCAGAAATGGCCGGCGTCGTCCCTACGGCCATGATCTTCGCGCAATCTAAGCCTGGCATTTCACATACGCGCCTCGAGGACACGCCCCGCCCTGCGTTAGACAAAGCGATCCGCGCGTTTTTGATCGCAGTGGATCGCACGCTCGAACAAAGCGAATCACAAAGGCCGGTCCGGCGCTGACGCCGTGCTCACTGCAACGAGCACCTCATGCGGTGCCCCGTCATCGACAAGAAGCACGCTGGCGCTTGCATCAGCGCCGACCTTAGCGACGATACGAATGTGATACACGGTTTCGCCGTAACGATACGCGATCGTAAACTCACTCCAGCTGGCTCTGAGCCTAGGCGCGATGCGCAACCTATCGCCCTCGCGGTGGATCCCAAGCAGTGACTCCGTGATCAATTGATACATCCAACCGGCGGAGCCCGTGTACCAACTCCAGCCGCCGCGACCGGCGTGTTGCGGGTTGGTGTAGACATCCGCCGCCACCACATAGGGTTCGATTTTGTAGGTAGCGATTCCTTCAGCGCTGTCGCCATGGTGCACTGGATTGATGAGATCAAAAATGGCCCACGCGCGCTCGACGCGGCCTCCCTCTGCGAAGGCCATCGCAGCCCACACTGCGCCGTGGGTGTACTGCCCACCATTTTCACGCACGCCGGGCACATACCCTTTGATGTAACCCGGTCGCAGATTCGATGTGTCAAAGGGGGGCTCGAAGAGTTTCACCACGCCAAGCTGCTCATTCACCAGATGCGCATCGAGGGCATCCAAACCGAGCTGGGCACGCCCGGGATCACCGGCGCCTGAGAGCACGGCCCAACTCTGCGGCAATGAATCGATCTTGCATTCCGGACTCCACTGCGATCCGAGGGGCGCACCATCATCAAAATAGGCGCGGCGGTACCAAGCGCCATCCCATGCATGTTTCTCGATATTCGCGCGCAACTCAGCCGCCACCTCGCGGCAGCGCACCGCAAACGGATCGTCGTTTCTCCGTTGCGCGATCGGCGCAAACTTGATCAGCACATCGTAAAGAAAAAACGCCAGCCACACGCTCTCGCCTTTGCCATGCTCGCCGACGAGGTTCATGCCGTCGTTCCAATCACCGCTGCCCATCAGAGGAAGCCCGCGTTCGCCAAAGCGCATGCCGTGAACGATCGCGCGGCGACAGTGTTCATAGACTGATGCGACCTCGTCTGAGCGAACGGGCAGATCGTAATAACTGTCTTCCTCAGGTTTGACTGCACGACCCTCGAGAAACGCAGCGGGTGCGTCCAGCACCGAGTCATCCGCCAACGCAGAGACATAGCGACAAACGGCGTACGGCAACCACAGATAGTCATCCGAGATGTGCGTTCTCACGCCGCGCCCGAGCGGTGGATGCCACCAGTGTTGCACGTCACCTTCGAGAAATTGCCGCGAAGCAGAACGGACGATTTGCTCCCGCAGCACTGCCGGTTGCGCGTGAAGCAAAGCCATCGCGTCCTGAAGCTGATCGCGAAAACCAAATGCTCCCCCGGACTGATAGAAGCCGCTCCGTGCCCACATGCGACAGGCGAGTGTCTGGTAGAGCAACCAACCGTTTGCCAAGAAGTCGAGCGTACGATCCGGCGTTTTCACGGTGACTGCCGACAGCGTCTTTGCCCAGAAGGCGGTAACAGCTTCGAACGCTACCTGAGCTGGTTCGGTACCGCGAAAACGCGTGACGAGCGTTCGCGCGTCTGCAAGGTCGCGCCCAGATCCGAAGATGAACGAGACATCGCGCTCCTCACCCTCGGCGAGCTCGATGCTCACCTGCATGGTCAAACACGGATCGAGTGCTGCGCCAGAGCGGCCAGACAAGCGTTGACGCAGGAGACACGCTGGATTCTGCGCTGTGCCGTTGCGACCGATCACTTCGAGGCGATCACAGGTTGTCGTGCGCACCGGTTCACTACAGTCGAGGAACGCGACACGCGCACCGAACTCCCCGTTGTACGCATTTCTGGCAAAAAGTGCCGACGTTTTACTGTCGAGCTCGCTCACGATGTAAGGCGCATGCATGGCGCGATGTGAGCCGAGCACTAGCTCGAAGGTTGTCGTCACAGAAACCTTGCGGGCGATACCGGAGTGGTTGCGGAGCTTGATCACCACAAACTTGAGAGGCGCATCCACCGCCACGAAAGTGCTCAGCTCGCTTGTGATGCCAGTGTCTACGGTGGAGAATGTGCTGTAACCGAAGCCATGACGCGTCGTATAGGACGCATCCGTTGGAACAGGCATGGGCGTGGGCGACCAAAAGTGACCATCCTCTTCATCACGCAGGTAGAACATTTCGCCGCTGGCATCCGTCACGGCGTCGTTGTGCCAAGGTGTGAGACGATAGCTGTGCGCATTCTCGCACCAAGTGTAAGCTGAGCCGCTCTCGCTGATCACGGTGCCAAACCAAGGATTCGCGAGGACGTTGACCCACGGCGCGGGTGTTCTCTTTCCGGGCCCCGTTGTGATGACGTACTCGCGACCATCTTCGGAGAAGCCACCGAGCCCATTCGCTGCAACGAGCGTTTGCGGTGCAGGGGCTGGAGTCGCAGCAAACGAACGCCAACCGAGATCCACGTCGAGTTTGGGTGGCAGCACATCAACGCGTCTTGGTGGCCGCTCGATTTGTTCAATCAAAGTGCCAGCGCTGTCTCTGATGATCACGCGAGCAACGGTTTGAATGAGCACCTTATCCTGCTCGGAGATTTGCTCGCTGCGGCGCACGAAGATGCCACCGGAGCGATCGAGCAAGTTGGCATCAGAGATCGAATTGATCACAGCCATGATCTCGTCTTGCAACACCTGCCGGTAGCCCGAGGGATCTTCGTTCCAAACGACCAAATCGGCAATGAGCCCTTTGAGCCGCCAATAGGCATGCGCTTTGATCATGTGCCGCAACATGGGCAGGTTGGCGACGTCCGCAATTCGGACGAGCACGATGGGCAGATCGCCGGAGATACTGTACGCCCACAACCCAGATTGACTCCCGCGGTTTCGCGCTATGAGCGCGCCGTCTGCGCGCAGCGCCGCGTTTGCGTAAAGCACGCTGCTCGCGAGCTTCTCGTACATGCGAATGTCTAGATTGCTCGCATCGAGTCGCCGCTGCACCACGTGACTATGCGTCCAAGAGAGCTCCATCACCCGCTCTGCCGCATGACGGTCACGGTACTTCTCGACCAGCGCGAGCGCGCCTTCTTTTGTCTCAGCTACGCCGGTCACCACGTGCAGCCGCACCGACTCGTCTGGCCGCAGCACGACGCGGGTGCGAATGGCCACAATGGGATCGAGCACGGAGCCTACGGTATTCGTCAAGGTCTCACGCTGAAGCGAAATCGGGTCCACCACACTTCGCGCGCGTCCAATGAAGTTTGGGCGCGAGGTTTCGTAACTCGTTTCACCTTGTGCTGCGCCATGCACAGTCAGCATGTGCAGCATCCAGGGCGGCTGTTCAGACCCCGAACGTGGGCGACGGGTACACAAGATGGCGTGTTGCTCTGGGACGAGCTCGGTTTGGACAAACAAGTTACTGAACGCAGGATGCGCAGCATCGGCAGCCGGTTGGCAAAGCACCACCTCGGCATAGGTGGTGAGCTCGATTGTGCGTACGCTGCGGCCACGGTTAGTCAGCGAGACGCGACGTAGCTCAATGTCGTCCTCTGGAGAAATCGCAATTTCGACGTGACATTCAATGTCGCGGTCAACGCGCCTGAACTCGGCGCGTCCTTTGGTGAAAATCGCTTCGTAACTCGCGCCCGGGATCAGCGTAGGTTGATGTGCCAGCGACCAATAGGCACCGCTGCCCACATCACGCAGATAACCAAACGATCCTGATGCGTCACAGGTCGTGTCTTCGTGCCAGCGCGTGACAGCAAGGTCGCGCCAACGACTGTAACCACCACCCGCATTGGTGATCGCCAGATGGTAGCGACCGTTCGATAAGAGATGCACCTGAGGCGTGGGCGTGCTGGGCGTTTGGAACACGCGCAGCTCATGCTCCACCTCAATGCCCTGGTCCGGGGCTTTGGACACTTCTGCCGGGTGAGGGAAAACAGCAACGGAGCGAGGCACACGTTCCTGAAGGAGCAACTCAGTCGCGCGAAAAGCAGGTGTAGACGTGAAGCGCCTCTGCATAGGCCTGTCGCGAAGCAAGTACGCAAGCGCGAGCAGACTCATACCCTGGTGATGCGCCATGTACGATGCGACCGTGACCGACCGCTCCCCGGCAGGCACGCGTGAAGGTGTGTAGTCGATCGCTTCGTAAAACCCCTCTGCGCCGAGGAATCCCTCTTGCGCGAGCCGCTTCAAATTGGCGCAGGCCGCCACCGGCGCAACCATCAACGCCATCACGCTAGCGTAGGGCGCAATCACCAAGTCCTCTGCGAGTCCCCGCTTGAAGCCCAGGCCTGGTGCACCAAACGCACGGTATTGGTAGTTCAACTGGGCGTCTGTCTTGTTGTAGCCGGACTCAGAGATTCCCCAAGGAACGGAGCGCTCACGCCCGTACTTGATCTGCCTTTCAACGACGGCTCGATAGGTCTCGTCGAGCAGCGTGCCTTCATAGGTTGGCATGACGAGCAACGGCATGAGGTACTCGAACATCGAACCGCTCCACGACAGCAGTGCGGGCCGGCCAGCGGTCGTCGTGAGTTGCCGCCCGAGGCTGAACCAATGCTCCTGCGGGATTTGGCTCTGCGCAATCGCAACGAAGCTGATGAGGCGCACTTCCGACGCGAGCAGATCATAGTACCCAGGGTCGAGGCGGTGCTCGCTCACGTTGTAACCAATGGCCATCAAATGCCGCGTTCGATCGTAGACCAAGCCGTAATCAACTTCGCACAGCGCACGGCAGCGCGTGGCGAGCGGCCGCAAGTCGAGCGCATCCAAACCCGCGGCGAGCGTGAGCAGATGTCCCACCAGGTTTCCACTGTCGACAGTGGAAACGTACATAGGCTTCAGCACTTCGAGCGTGAGCGTATCGTACCAATTGTAAAAATGGCCGCGGTAGCGCTCCATCCGATCGAGCGTGTCTAAAGTACTTTTCGTTCGCTCGCTCAGTGTCGCAGCATCAATGAAACCAAAGTCGTACGCGGCCAGGTTCGCGAGCAACGAGAGCCCAATGTTGGTTGGCGACGTGCGATGCGCAATGCCGCGCGGTGGGTCCAGCTGAAAATTGTCGGGCGGCAACCAATTTTCCGAGGCGGTGACGTAGGTTTCGAAGAAGCTCCACGTCCTTCGCGCGAGAGATTCCAGAAACAGGACGTCCGCCGGCGGCAACACTGCACGTTTTGGCACTAGAGGACGACTCAGCCACCACGAAAACAAAGGAGACAAAAACCAAAGGATGAGCCACGGCGCCGCGAACGCCAGCACTTGAACGGGCAGCAAGACCAGCGCTGCGCACGCACTCACCGGCCCCATCCACAGCGAACCGAGCGCACCAAGCAGTCCCTGCTGAGCACCGCGCATCGCATCACTCGCTGTGCGCCACTGGAGCATCAGCTTGTGAGATACGAGCAAACGAAACAAGGTGCGTGCAATAGCGTCTA
This sequence comes from Myxococcota bacterium, assembly GCA_044359465.1. Taxonomy (GTDB): domain Bacteria; phylum Myxococcota; class JADLHZ01; order JADLHZ01; family JADLHZ01; genus JADLHZ01. Next base: position 627 of record JBIKMD010000237.1, on the reverse strand, counting down.
GTGACAACCACGCATCGGCAGGGAGACACGCGATACAAAACGCGTCGCGTCCGAGTTGCGCAGCGAAGCTCCAGGCAACCTCTCGCCAGTGACTGCCGCGCGGACTGTCTTTGGGACGTCGCCACAGCGCGGTGGCGGCATTCACCAGACCGGGCAAGACGAAACTCGCAGCAACGGCCACGCTAACGAACAGGGCGAAACCAGAGACCCACCCCCAAAACAGCAAGCCGAGTAGCGCCATGGGCACAAGACTGCGGCGCAAGTTGTCCACTACCTTCCATTGCGAGAGCCACGAGAGCGGGCGGCGGAGTGCATCCGTTTGGGCAGGCACGCGGCGACGCAGCCAACTCACGATCTGCCAATCCCCACGCATCCAACGCGATCTGCGGCTAGCATCGCTCGCATGCATCGCGGGATACTCTTCGACCAAGAGAACATCACTCACGAGCGCTGAGCGAGCGTAAGCGCCTTCGAGAAGGTCATGGCTGAGCACACGATCATCAGGGAAGCGCGCCTGCAACGCACATTGAAAGGCGTCTACGTCGTAGATGCCCTTGCCCACGAACGAGCCTTCCGCAAACACATCTTGGTAAATGTCCGAAACAGCTCGCGTGTAAGGGTCGACGC
>JBIKMD010000236.1:0-6487 GCA_044359465.1 Myxococcota bacterium | reverse complement strand
CGAACGCACGTTCTACGGTCGTCTGCGCCCCATTAGCGAGCGTTGGATTGCCGAAGCGCTCGAGGTGAGCGGCTTCACGCGCCAGCAACACGAAGCGTTCGATGATCCGCAGAAAGTGATGCAAGCGTTTGCGGACTGGGTGAAAGAACACGCCGGACGCCGGCCCATTTTCATCTCGGACAACAACGGCTTCGACTGGGGCTTCGTCAACTACTACTTCCACCGTTACCTAAGCGCGAATCCGTTCGGGTTCAGCTCGCAGAACCTGGGCTCGCTCTACAAGGGGCTGTTGAAAGACACGTTCCAAACGTTCAAGCACCTGAGAAAGACGCGCCACACGCACGATCCTGTGGACGACGCCCGAGGTAATGCTGAAGCGCTGCTCGAGATGAAGCAAATGGGCCTGAAGATCTCGTTCGAGTGAATCAGGCTCGCAAGCGATAGAGCATCGTCTCGTCTTCGAGCTGTTGCGACATGGCAATCGCTCTACGGCGCACCTCTGCGTCGTCGACGATGCGCGCGTAGAGCGCAAGCGCCATGGCTCGTGCGCGCACATGACCACCGTCGCCAGCATGATCAGCTGCCGCACGTGCGTGCGCAGCAGCTTCATCGATCGCGCCTAGTTTCCAGCGAGCGTACGCGAGCCCGCTTTCGCGGCGAGCGCGCGCGAAGGGCGGTGCGTCGTCTGGGATCGTCAGGTACGCGGAGACGGCGCCCGCGTGATCCTTCGCGCGATTCATCTCGTAGGTCTGGTGATCGATCCAACGCGCGCGCAAACAATGGCGATCATTTGCATCGGCGATCGTCGTGAGCATGGGCTCAGCGGTGGCAAGGAGCGCCGCGACCTCTTCCGGTGCATCACGGCTCGCCAGGTATGCGCGCGCCAGCAGCGCCTCGATGCGAGCAAGTGTGGGCGCATTGGTCAGATCTGCACGCGCTCTATCCAGATGGACGCGAGCGCCCGCATGATCACGCGCGCGAATCGCCAGCGAGCAATGTCCGAGCGCTAGCCAGGCACGCCCGAGTGACGACTCCGTCGTTGGCGGCTGCGTCCACGCGCGCAACAGATCCGCGCTCATGCTCGCGGGTAGGTCCGTGAAGCGCGAGTGATACTGCCCAAGCCACTGCACGCGGCGTTCGATCGCGTCAGGGAGCCCAAACACCGTGAGCGCGCGCGCTCCCCACAGACCGCCATCGAGCGTGCCGCGTTTGCGAAGCCGCCGCAGCGCGCGTTCAACGCTGCCGATGTCGTCTTTGTACCCACGATGAGCCGTAAGGCGCTCGGCGACGGCAGACAACGAACCCGCGCTGGCGACCATCCAATCGATGTAGGCCGCCCAGTGAAAATCCGTACTGGGTGATCTATTCGTTGCCAATAAACACGCTCCACACTCGAGAATAGCCGCGTTGGGGCTGAAGCCTAGTCACGCTCGAAGGCATTCGCACGGACCGCAAAGCAGCGTTGCTCTCTTCTAACCAGTCGATCGAGCAGCTCCCCGTAACGCTCGCGTGCATCGTCAGTCAGCGCTCTGGTGTTCAATCATCATCCCAGATGATCAGTAGGGCTGGAAATGCCATCGCTCTGGAATCACGTCGTTCTCGAACTCCCTTTGGGGTTCATAGTTCGAGGTGAACGCTTCGATGAATGACAGCAAGTCTGGCGTTGCGAAATCAACAATATTGTCGTTTTGCCGCTCCAATACAAACACGTGACCTGGCCGAGACGGATGGACGAGCAGCTGCTCGCCACCCGAAGTATCGCCAATCAGCGCTCCCTCGAGCGCCTGTTTCTGCGTCAAGATCGCGCTATCCCAAAACCAGTCGCTCGCGAGGAAATCGGGATAGTCGTCCATGCCGTGTGGCGTGCGCGCAATTTTGTCAGGAAGATGGATCCGTATCGTAAAAAGCTCACCGCGTCCGATACGTGTAACGTACTCGCGGTAGCCCGCTGGAAAGCGGATACCAAGCTTAGCTTCGGCCTTCTCGACGTCAGCATTGCTCGCCAATACACGTGGCCCTGGAAGCACTCGAATAGCGTCTAACGTGAGTTTTTGACGTGTCTGTTTTACGCTGCTGTTCATCGGCTTCTCCGGCTGACAGCGATCGCACGCTGCCGAAAACAGCACAAGAACCGGCAGCGCTAGGATCAAGGAACAACGTGCGCTTCGGTCGGCACAGCGGTGAAAACCCGCCGCTAGCGAAATCACGGGCAAAGACTCTTTTCACACTCTGCCTGCGTGGTGCCGGGCTTGATCTCGCCGGAGCTGAGAAGCTTGCGGCAGGTTTCGCGACAAGCTTCTGCGGGCGGCAACGCACTCACCTGTTTTCTTGGCGAACGCGCCAGCTTGTCGAGCAACGCCTGCGGTCCCTTGCTCAACGCGAACCGCATGTCTTCCTCGCTGATGACCGTTGCAACCAGCAACGTTGCTTCACCGTTCGGCAAACGTAGTTCCTTCGCAACAGATGCAAGCGCCGGAGCGATTAAGAGGTTGACCGGTTTGGCCTCACCCACGTTCAAGGCTTCGATTGTGATGCCGCCCTTGAGTTTGACGCGATCGAGAAATCCGACCTCGTCGTTGAGCTCCACTTGCACGGCCCATTGGAGAATATCGAGTGCCCAATCCTGCTCGTCCTTCGTTAGCACGATGAGCTCGTAACCATAGCCTGCGCGCCCAGCCACGGGCTTCGGCGGCTTCTCTTTGGGGACCACCCTGAAATGTTCCGCATCGATCTCAACTGATCGAACGTCGGTAGGCATGTCTGAATTGGTCAAGCCAAAAGTGGAGTAGACCCAGGTGTTTTTCAAACGCTCTGATTTGAGCTTGACGAGACCACCGCCTGGCCACACGCCCGTCATATTCAGCATCTTGAGAATCTCGCGAGGCAGCGGTCCAAAGCGCTCCCGGTATTGTTTCTCGCGCGATTCATAAACCGAATCCCATAGCGTGTCGTCGTCGCTCTTCGGTGCAGCCGATACGACGCTGGTTAGGGCAACCAGAAGAGCAAGGTGTTTCATGCGCCGCGCCGATACATCTGCGCGTCGAGAAGGGGAAGGCGATAATCACGCGGTCGAATTGCTTGAATGACACTCTGTTCGCGGCGCGATTGGTCGCGCGATCCAAATGACGGCTCCCGTTGCGCTCGAGGCCTGGAGCCAGGAGAGAATGGCGGATGAATGATTGTCGCCGCGGTGGGGCGACATCGGGATGCCGGTGCCGCGTCCCTCGGTGAGGTCCAGCTCTTTGAGAAACTCGCCTATGCGGCGATTTCGGTATCGGCGAGAGATGGCTCGACCATTGGCGAGGTCGCTCGCTTCATGGATCCGGTCCAGGATAGCTGACGACCGTGAGCTGCGATTCTATGCCACAAGTCCCTCCGGGAGCTCTCGTCGGATCTTCTCGAGCGCACGCGCTTCGAGCTGCCGGACCCTTTCTCGGGTGATGCCGAACTCCTCGCCAATCTCGTTCAGCGTCTTTGGAGGGTCCTCCATAAAGCGCTGCTCGACGATGTACCGTTCTTTGTCTGTTAGCTTTTCGATCGCCGCGCCAACGGAACGCGCGACGATCGCGCGCGATTCTTCTTCTGCGTAGCGCTCCTCTTGGCTTTGCCCGGGGCTAGGTAACGAGTCGAGGTGTGTCCCTCCAGCGTTAGGCGCCTCAGCGTCGAGCGAGAAGTCGCGAGCGGCGAGGCGCAGCTCCATTTCCTCAACGTCTCCGACGTCTACCTCGAGCTCATGCGCCAGCTCCTCTTTTGTAGGCGCGTCGCCGTTTTTGCCGGTGAGCTTCGCCTTCGCTTTGCGAAGCGAGAAGAACAGGCGACGACCGGCCTCGGTCGTGCCGACCTTCACCGTCGACCAGCCGGCAAGCGCGAAGCTTTTCATGTACGCGCGGATCCACCACACGGCGTACGAGATCAGGCGATAGCCTCGGCTCGGGTCGAACTTCTTCACGGCGACCATCAGGCCGATGTTGCCTTCCTGGATCAGATCCAAGAGTCTCATGCCGTAGCCGCGAAACTCGTGCGCTACCTTGACGACAAAGCGCAGGTTCGAAACGACCAGGCGACGTGCAGCGTCTATGTCGCCCGTATCGCGATACCGAGTAGCCAACGCGTGTTCCTCCTCGCGGCTCAGAAGCGGGTACTTGCGGACCTCGCTCATGTACTTTTCGAGATTGTTGTCCTGCAGGATCAATGCGGGTGTCATGGCGACTCCTCCTTCGTGCGCCAAACGCCGACCTCATTTGGTCGGCGCGTGCCAAACAGCGATGGGATGAAACGACCTCAGTTCAGTTAGGGCGGGCGAATAGTGGGGTGCGAGCCCTCGCGACGAAGGGCAACCGAGTCATCATTCATGCGTCGTTCCTGAAGCATGGTGAATTCACCGATTCTTAGTGGATATTAAAACGAGCCGAAAAGCCCATGTCAAGTCAGAGTTGAGGTCGCTCTGGTCAGGAAGGTCGGCGCAGATAAATCCGTAGAACCCACTCGTCCAGCATGCGCTCAACGAGGTCGGAGCTCAGCGGGCTCGACGATGTTGGAATCAACGGCTCCACTGGAACCCTACCTGTTCGCCAGTCGCGGGCGGCTCGATCTCGGCTGAGGCGAGCTTCCGACGTGCGGAGCTCGGCATCGTATGCGCGCCGTCGATCGGCGTCGCCGAGGACCTCGTACGCCTCGTTCAACTCCTGAAACGCCGAGGTCGACGCGTCGCCGGCGAGGTCTGGATGAAGCTGTTTCGCGAGGTCACGGTAGGCCGCACGAATCACATCTCGGCTGGCTTCCCGGCCGATCCCGAGGACGACATAGTATGTTCGCAAGGCGCGCATGCTGGTCTCATGTCCTGCCGATGCAGGCGGAGCTCGTTGTGGAGATCGAGGCGACCTTCCCACGCCGCCGAGCCTCGCCCTCGAGCTTGGCGAGAAGCTTCGGCAACTCAGTGAGGACCCAGTAACCCGAATGCCGCTTCATCTCGCCGTTTCGCTGCTCGAAGAAAAACGACACGCCTGAGTCGGCCGGCATCCGCTCGAAGTGCATGCGCTGAAGTATCGTCCCGAGCGGCCAGGGAAGGCGCCACTCAGTATCGAAAACGGGGGCCAACGCGAATGCTTGCGTGGCGCGGACGCGGCCGATGACCGGCAGCCAGCACGGATAGCGCTCGACATCGCCGACGACGACGGCGGCGATCTCAACGGGCGCGTCCACGATGCCTTCCATGTGGACGTGAACCCCGTCGTCCTCGGCGCGTGCTTCGACGACGACATTGTTTGCGCTTGTCGTCGCGGCCGCCGCGGGTTGCCCAAACCCTCCGATCAAGAAAGTGATGACCAACATGGCGTCACCTCATGTTGAAACAAGCTCGAGGCTACGACTGCCGAGCGAGAATTGGCGGCAGTAGCTTTGGTTCCGCCCAAGGGGCTGCCACGCGGTATGACCTTGCCGTCGACGCCGAGCCGAGCGTCACCCGCTCGCTTAGAACTTCGTTTTTTCCAACGACGACACGCACCCAATAGCGCCCCGGAGGCGCGTCGATAGAATACCGCCCAGCGGCGTCGGCCAGCGTCTCGGAGAGACACAAGCCCTCGTCGGCGTAGAGGCTCACCTTGACCGGCACGGGCGACGGGAACGCTTCCCCCGAGCGCGAATCGAGGACAAGTCCGCCGAGCTCGGCGGCAGAGAAGAACGTGGCGACTGACACGATGGCTAACAGCATGATTTCCTCCTTCGCTCTTTGGTTGTGGTGGCGTGTGCACCGCTGAGCTCTCAAAGCCCTACGCCGTGCCCAAACCGCGAAAAAAGTAGTTCGGCGAGTCCGTCTGTCAAGCGGGCCTCGCGCTCTTGACGAACGCGAGCCGGTGCACCTGCTGATCAGTGAACAAGAAAGGAGGTGAATGCCCTATGTTCAAGCAACGCGCACCTTGGCTCGCTGTCGTAGAAAGCGCAGAGACTATCCACATAACGAACGACACGTGGCTCGACGGAGCCCACCAGAACTATCGACACACCAAAGACGACAGCGCGCATCGCCCGAGTCCCGTACTCAACCATACCGGCACCACCTTAGCGTCGGTCATCGCTTCTGCTGATTGCAGCGCAGGGAAAGGCGATCGTCGCAAGCGGCTGGAACCGGCCTTTCGCAGCGAGAGAGCTCCTCCGCAGCCCCCGCGGCCAACAACGTGCGCGTTGCTCGCGAACCGTTGTCGCACCGGCGAGTCGAGAGTTGTGTCTCTCGGCTCGCCGGCCGCGACCAGGGCGTACCAATGCGCATGACATGGGAATGCAGCGAGTGCGGCCACATCGAACGGCGGCCCTATGCGCCGGTGAAGTGCCATGAGTGCGGAACGATCGGAACCTTCTTCATGACGACGGAGGATTCCGACGACGATGTGCTTGACCCGACCGCAGCGTGGTTTGCCGCCGGAATGAAACGAGCGATCCAGAAGAGCCGCCGACTCAGCGCACACCTCGATTAGGCAAGAGCACCTTCCGC
>JBIKMD010000235.1:0-6492 GCA_044359465.1 Myxococcota bacterium | reverse complement strand
GCAGGTTCGCCCCACACGCCGAGCCGCGGATTCCGAGCAGAAACCGATGTAACGATTCACGTCGAAGTAGCCAAAGCGCACGGCGTCATCGCCGCCCGCAGCGATCCATGCGTTGGTCGCGTCGAGAATGCGTTGGTTTTCTTCTGCGGAAAGGCGGCCAGTTCGGCGCGCCTCGGCAGGACGATTTTTGACGAACCATTCCCAGCGCACGGGCACGGCAGAGATGACGACTTTCACTCCTGGATTGGCCGCGTGGAGCTGCCGCAGAATCCGCTGCATATCGCGAATGATGGCGTCGGGTTTACGACCGGGCGTGACATCGTTACCGCCAAGCTGAATGATGACCAAACGCGCGCTCCGAACCTGTTCTTTCGCCGCAGGCGTAGCCAGCCACAGCAGAAAGGCCTTGGTGCCGCGCCCAGATCGTGAATGAAAACGAATCCCTGCAGCGGGGGCAGCACGTCCGGCTGCGCGTGCGCGCGAGGTGTTTCTGCTGAGCGCATCTTTGGTGCCCTGCGACTGGGAATCCCCAATCATCAAGACGTCTGACGGGGCGTACCGGGCGTTAGGCTCAGGCGCGAGCGAGAGTGGTGCGGCAGACATGGGGCGAGTGGCAACTTGTGCGGCCAACGCGACGGATTGCGGGTGGGCCTCTGGCGGCGGCAGCTGGGTCTCCGGCTCGAAGCAATCCTCATACACGCGCTTCGCCCTTGCAGGCAGTGTATTGAAGATCTCTCGGAGGCCAAACTCAGACGCAGTCCGCTGGACGATCTTGGAAACAAGCATAGTAACTATTTTTTCGGCATCGCGCTCAGCATTGTGCTTTTATTTGCACATTCGATTAATCTTTAATCACTCACTCGTTCGTCGGAAGGCCTGCACGCAGCTGAGCCCGCCGCTTCTGCGCGCCTGGGTTGTAACAAACGCCAGGCATCCCCAGCATCTGCGCGGGAATGCACTGGTTGCAGCTCTCGCAAGCAAGCGGTTTGAAGGCGGGATTCTCTGCGCCGCCTGCCCCCTCGAGCACCGGCGCGCGGTACAGACGGTTGTTCAGCAGCATGGTGCCAATTCGAAGCGGTGTGTTGAGCGTGATCATGTCAATTGTCCTTCCGACGCTGCAGCGAGCGTCACCGGCTAAAACGGAGGAGGTGGGGCGTTCGCAACTGTCATCGTCATGGGCTTGCTTTGCGAAAAGGCACCGGAGCCTCGTGGCGACGTGTGATTGGCGATCGCGACGACGTCGGTCAGAAAGCCTTCGCCGCGTACGAACTGATCCATCGTTTCATAACCGACGAACGCCGTGACGTTCCACGAGTCTGCGTTTTCGACATCACTCCAGCCGCAATAGCGAACAGCCGTAATGGACGTCTCTGCGAGGTGCACATTACAAAGCACGTTGCCACCCTCGAGCAGCTGCACCCGATAGACGGCGTTTGGCACCGCGCTCCACGAGAACACCGAGTCTGCGGTAGCGGCGCCAAGGAATGGGTAGGGCTGCGGTGGAGCAGGATGTACCAAGCTCACCGCCGTCGCGAGCGGCAGACCCGCCCGGTAGGCGTAAGTCGACCCACTCTCGTTCGTCGCTTTGCTGACGACACTCAAGCTCGCGCCTGGCACGCCGTCCGGCGTGTTCCAATCCCTGGAGCCAAACGCCGTCTCTTCGCGTGACCCAATGCGAAAGCGTGCCAAACGCTCCGTCACGAAGAACACCTCCTCATTGTGCGTCAGGAATCCGGGGGGCGCGCTCGTCGTCAGCGCCAAGCCACCAATGTTCGTACCGATCGTGATGCCTGCGTTCTCGAGAGGCTTGCGAAGGCTCAGCATAGAGTCAACGACCTGCTCAGAGACTTGCATCTTCGTTTCTTTGAGCACCTCGAAAGCCCGCACATTGAACCCGGCTTCCGTTTTCGCAAAAGTCATCGCCAATCCAGTGAGTGTCGCTTCTCTTGGCGCGAGGAAGTCGCCACCAAAAAACACCTGCGGGCCCGTTGGCCCAGTGGCACCGAGCGAACCGAGCGTTTGGTGATTCCAAGCGGCGCCTTGCTTAGCCTCGCGCCACACATAGTCGCCGCGCGCGTAAAGAGAGCCAAGCGAGAGCATGACCAAGTCTGTTGCCAGGCCAATTTTGTCGGCAGGAGGAGAGCGCAGCTCCAAGTTCATGCCTGCATGACTCTGCGTTTCAGTTGTGATCTGGAGCGTTGGATCGCTACGCGTGAGCCCAAGGAAGATGTGTTTCCGCGCTTGCTCCATGAGTCGCAATCCGTAGGGGGCGCTTCCCGTCAAGCGCGCAGCGCCTTCCGCCACAGGCAAGAGCAGATGCACGCCATCCGCGACAGGCACAACGCTCAACCCGCCGTCTGCCATGAGCCCCAACTCATTCAGCACACGCAGGTCGATCTTGTCTTGAACCTCCAAGGTCAACGATTCGCCGCCTGCAAGCGGCACCAACATCAGCCCAGGCGGAAGGTCTGCGCCTGTCGTCACTACAGCGGACACTTTGGTCGCGGGCTGAGTGACAGTGTCTGGCAGCGTCAGCGTCACGCCGGGAGGCGTCTCCAGCGCGTCGAGGGTCACCGTTTCTGGCGCACACTTCTCCCAGCTCACGTTCACCGTCGTGCTCGCGGTCGCGCCGCGAAGGAGGGAGACAGGCTCCGTCGGCACAAGGACGACACCACGCGGCTTGGTCACGACCACAGGAACCAATACGTCTCGTTGTAGACCCGCAGAGCTTCCACGCACCCGCAACGTGGTTGTTCCGCACGGTGCATCAGAGAGGCGCAGATCGAGGATTGCAGCATCGAGCTCGGTGGTTGCATTGACTGCGCTAAAACCAATTGGCGCATCCACGAGGCTCAGCGCGATCGGATCGCGAAACCCAGGATCACGAATGAGCTTCACCGAAAGCGCCGCCTCCTCTGTAGCGCTCTTTTCATAGAGCGCATCCACTTGAAGCGTGAACCCTAAGTTCGCTGCGTCGGCTGTCGCATTGGTCCCTTCGAAGCTGAGTGTCGTAGTAGCGCGCGGAGCGGAACAAGCGACGAGCAAGAGGCACAGTGTTCGCATACCGTGGAGGGTGCGAAATCCGCTGAGCGACGACAAGACACTTCGCACGCGCAGAGCTTCTTTCACCCCTGGGGGTTACGCACTGAAGCACGAGACGCGCGTTGCGTCATACGCAAGTTGGTCCTCCTTCACCCGCCGGGGTGAGGCCAACTGCTGCAAGGGCGGCTAAGCTATAGCGTGATGCTAAACGTACACACGGCAGTTCTGTTTGCGCTACTCAGCACTTCGCTTGGCTCTAGCTCGGACGCGTGCCGCATTCGGCCAGATCCGATCCCACCGGTCACGAAGGAAGATCCGCCAAACCCCACGCCCCCTGTCGAAGAGGAGGAAGACGACCCGCCTGTGCCCCCAGAGGACACCGGATTCAACCTTGCGCTCGCGATTGCGTCCGAACAAGTGGTGGTTGCGCCAGGAAGTCGCATCGTCTTCACAGTCAGTCTCCAAAACACAGGTCCCGCTCCTGCATCCGCTGCTACCGTGAGTGCGACGCTGCCAACGGGAACCACGTTTGACAGCAATGGCAGTACGTTCACTTGTGTCGCAACCGCATGCAGCGCGTCATTAGGTGCGATTGCAAAAGACGCAAGTGGTAGCGCCACACTCGCCGTAATCACTGACGAAGGGTTCCGAGGCAACGCGCATTTGACCGCAGTAAACACAACGCCGGGAGACACTAGCGCAAACGACGATAGCGCTGCGCTCGACGTTCCGGTGAGTCTGCGTGCGCTCGACGAGCATTTTGACGACGCGACAAGTCTCTCGCGGCTGCAAGATGTCTTTGCAACGCTGCACAGCACCTATGCCATCGAGGACGGTCGTTTGGTGCTTGCTCCGGTAGCGCAGCAGTACACGCATTGGTACGAGGACAACCACGCTCCTTTCGTCGCGAAGCGGATCACCGGTAATTTCGTGGCCGAGGTGAACGTACGTGTGAGCAGAAACAGCAACCGTCTGCTAGCGCCGCAGCCGAGCTTCAATGCGGCAGGCTTCGTGGCACGTGACCCAGCATCGACACCAAACAACGAACGCTGGGTGATGTACAATATTGGGAACCAAGTGGGAACCATGGCGCGCGAAGTCAAAAGCACGCGTCCTCACAACGGTTCAACCATTTCCACCTTGTATCTCAACAACACCACCTACACGCAGACGACTTTGCGGCTTTGCCGCGTCGGAGATACGTTTCATTTCTTTCACAGCGAGGGCGGAGCCTTTGTTGAAGAGCCCTCCGGTGCGAGCCCGCAAGGGACCGCCAACCCGCAGCCGCCAGGCATCACCGCATCGAACCTGCGTTTTCAACGGGTAGACATGCCCGCGGCAATCGACGTTGGTTTAATCGCGGGCGTTTGGGATGGCTCATACGATTTGCGTGGTGAGTTCGACGACCTCCGTTTTGGCGATGTCAGCGCGTTAGCCGACTGCACGCAAACGTTCTAGGCGCACAGCGCCGCATCATATTACACAATCGAACAACTTCTTACTCCTCGCGGCGATACTCGTAGCAAGGAGAACACATGAAAACGGAAGCCAAAACCATCATCACACCAGCACAGTTCAACAGCTCGGAACTGTCGTTCAAAACGAACGAGAAGCAACCCGTCGCACCGAGCTCGGCAGTCGCAGCGCAAACGCCTGACCGCTTCGCGAAGAGCACGGACTCAGCCAGCAACGTGCTGACCATCAAAGCGCCAGCACTCGGTTCCTTCGCGAAGACGCTCCCAATGCTGCAAGTTCACCTCGCAAATGAGAATCAAAAGCTGAGTGCGCAAGCCACTGAACCAGCCAAGCAGCTCTTGATGAGCACTGGGCAAGTCGCAAACGCTTTTTCGGAGGCCACAGGATTCGTGCAGCGCCGCAACGGCAAAGCGCCCGTGATCGAAACGATCGAAAAAATCACAAAGAGCGACAGTGAAACCAACGTTCTTTGTGTCGCGCGTGTGTTCAACGTGTTCAAGAACGCGTTTGTCGAAGACGAAGCCTCTGCGCTCATTGAGCTCAAGCTCACGGGAGATCAAAAAGCCGAGTTCGATGCGCTCATTCACACCCCTGAATGAGCTCCTGAATCATCTCCCGCCGCACACTATTTTCGTGAGACTAGAACCATGCCAGAAAATGCAATCCAACCCGCCCTCCCTGCAACAGTCACGGTCAAAGCACAGGTCGACGGAACACTAGAGCGCGCCATCCTTGCTGCGCAGCAACATGCTGAGCGCCGAGTCGCGTCTGGTTTGCCGCGTTACGAAACGGCGCAGCCCGGTCCGAATGGTGAACATCCAGTGCTTCGTTTTGGCTGCGCTGGACCGGAGGTAGAAACGCTTGGTCGCCTGCTCGACCCGGATGCGCCTCTTCGCGACGTCTTTGACGAACGCATGCTTGACGAGCTGCTTGCGTTTCAGCAACGCGTGCCGGGTCTGCTAAAAGACGGAGTTGCTGGCGCGGAAACGTGGAAAGCGCTCGAAGCGTTGAACGAGAACAGCATGGCCGCACTGGCCGACGCGCAAGTGCGTGCCGCCTCCCGTGCTGCGAGAGGGCTCGCCGCATCGAATCCCTCACGCGGCACGGACGGAGAACCCCCAGTGCTGCGCTTTGGCGATGAAGGCCCCGAAGTAGCCGCATTCGCCGCGCGCCTCGCGGAGCGAAACAAACGCCCTGTTGCTAGTGGCGATCCAAAGTTCAATCGCGCACTGCTGCGCGAGGTTCTACTCACGCAACGTGCGCTCGGCATCAGCTCCGACGGTGTCGTCGATGCGCGCATGCACAAAGCGCTTGCTGCCCCCGCAGCCACACCAGCAAGCCGCGATACTTTCGAAACGACAGGCGCGCTCATGGCCAGCCTCTTCACTTTCGGGCTCCCTCTGCCTGTCGCCCCCGTCAACCGCGGGGCGCCTGCGTCAGAAAGCTATCTTGCAGTCTTGTCTGGGCGTTTGACGATTCCCGGTACCGTCGTCGACGAAACCACCGCGCGCCTCGTCGGACGCCGGGCTGCGTTTCACACCATCATAGAGGGTCACGAAGCAACGATCCGAGCGTTAGAAGCAGAGGTCGCCAGCATCGAACAGCGCATTGCTGCGAAGACAAGCGAGGCGCGGAGCTTGCTCGACCGCAAGGCCAGGCTCGTTCGTGAAATCAGCGGCAACCGCAATGCAGCGGCTGTGACTGGCGTGTACGGCGCTTTGCTCGGATTCTTCACTGCAGGGATTGGCACGGCCGTCGGGATCGGTATGGCAGCAGCCGGAGCGGCAGCAGTAGCCAAACTACAAAGCGATCTTTCTGACGCCGAGCGCAGCGAACGCACGCTGCAAGCGGAGGTCGCAGGGCTAGAGCAAGCGAGCCGGGCGCACCAGGCAACACAACGAGAGCTGCGCGCGGTGCTCACAGCTTTGCGCACCGAGCGAGACGCCATGGACAAGCTCGCACCGCAGGTGGAAC
>JBIKMD010000234.1:0-6509 GCA_044359465.1 Myxococcota bacterium | reverse complement strand
CGCGCTTTTTCGATTGGGATTTCGAACTCAATCCCGTTCCGGTGACGAAGTTTGGTAGCGAACAACATATACATCTGCGGATCCTTCAAGGCAGCCTCTAGCTCCGCGGGAATTTTTGCGAGCCCAATGACAGCGACCTCGATTGGCTCCCCGAGCATTCGGGTCACCTGAATCTTTACAGTTCCTGATTCAGTGAAAGCGGTGTCACGCCCTAGCGCCTCCACGAGGCGTGCGAGCGCGTAGCTGTTGTCGTAGTCGCTTGCGCCAACTGTTTGGCCTTGTTTGACCTCGACTTTGATCTCCTTCTTGGCTTCAAACGCAACCGACTCGACCTTCGCTTCCACCAACGCAAGATTGTCTTTCTTCAGTGTACCGTCTGCGTTGCGCATGCTGAACAAGTCGACATACTCGAGCGCGAATTCCAACGGATGAGGATCAGACCCTTCGCCCAAGACCCCGTCGGTGTAAACTTCCAAACCACTTTCAAAGGTGACCTTATAGCGCGCCGGCGATGACTCGTCCGACTCGCGCGTGACCTCTTTGATTGTTTCGCCCATGAGAAAATTAACGCCAGACGTGTAAGCGTTGATTGACGTCGCGCGCTGGATCGCCACGTTTTTGTTTATCTGTTGTCCCGTGAACTCACCATCTTGGATTTCCTTGGGCGAGACTACGCCAGACATCCGTTCGTAGTCCTCTGGGCTGAACTTGCTTTCATCGGCAGCGAGGGTTGGTTCCTTTACAACCAAAGCAACGCCCTTCATGTCTCCACGCTTCGCAAGCTCGTTGGCCAGGTTGGCCTGCCTCGGTCCGCCACCGATGAACAACAGGGGGATGTACGGCTTGTTGGTGGCGCGAATACGCTCCTTGAGCGTGTCCGACATGCGTGTGACTTCATGGTTAATGGCTAGAATCACCGCACGCTGCTGGCTAGGATTGGCCATGAGCCCAAGCGCCTGAGGACGACCAATCGCAAGCGATCCGGCGTGGTTATAACCATCGGCGGTGGTGCGTGCAGAGGGCGAGCTCGAAGCGGCCTGCATCTCTTTGACGTGATGTCCCTTCCAGAGCACGGTGCTCACCGCTCCCACAACGCCTTGCTTGAGGCGCGCTGGACCCTCAGTCTTCTTCACGTCGTACGAGACCGCCCACAATGGCTCACCCAACGTGGTGAGCAAGGTCACTGTGCGGTCATCCGTATTTGTCGCCTCGACCACAGCAATCTTCGAGCCGGTCCCATCGAAGATGATCTCGTCTTGTACCTTCTCGAGCGCTGTCTCCGAGACCCTACGCCCAGTCTTCATGTCTCCGACCACGAGTGACCGCGCTCCATCGATGTTGCGGACGATAGCGTAGGTCATGCCGTCGGGCGAAAGCGCAATGTTTTCGATTGTGCCTTCGCTCGTGCCTTTGACGGTACGACCGTCGAGCAGCGTCACTTCGAAACGCTTGCCGTCAGCCACGGCATAACCTGACTTGCTGAGACCTACTTTGGCATCGGCGTTGATGTCGCGCCGCGAGTCGACGCCCTGAGCGCCAAAAACAACAATGCTCTTTTGTCCGGCGTTCGCGGACTGAGTGACGGCGAGTGTTGAAATGCCATCTGCAGCAACAGCGATCTTCTCGCCAAAGATATAGGCGGCAAGACCTCCCGTGCCTACAGCAGCAACGCCGTCGTTCAAGAGAGACGAGGTCGCGGAGTCAACGTAGAAGCCGCGATCAGCCAATGCGAAGGTTCGTTCACCAGAGCGTCAGCGCCAAACGAAAGCGTCATAACAGCTGGATCGACGGAGGCACTTTTGCTTGGCGCAATACCCGCGGCAAGGGCGTTGGCCGCCGCAGGTGCACGTGCCACCACAACTGGCTCCACCTTCGCAACCTTAGTCTCCGTCGCATCGAGCAGTTTTGATGCGATCTTCTTCGCGGCGACATCCGCGTTCTCCTTGGCTTCGACCTTCTCGCGAGCGTCAACGTGCGCGTTGTGGTCTACGTGAGTCTCGATGCGCTTACGATCAATGCCTCTTGCGTTGCCCATGGTGTATTCCCTCCGAGCAATTGTTCGGCACCGAAAACGGTTTGTTACGGGTGACAAGATTCACTGACAGCAATGCAATGAAAACCTTGTAAGTAAGCGCGCTTAACGTGCTTAGCCGGCCGCCTCGCTCGTTCCGAAAGCGCAAGAACGAAAGCTCACGGGGTGTACACTCTGACTAATTTTCTGCCTCAAGGTTTGGTGCTCATGCGTTTCCTCATCCTGCTGGCCGCGCTACTGACTTCCGCGCGAGCGGCCTCAGCCTGCAGTGCCTTCATGCTTCATGGAACAGAGGGCCCCATTGTGGCCAAGAGTTACGACTGGCACCAAGAGCACGGGCTCGTGCTCATCAACAAAAAGGACGTACGCAAGCGAGCACTCGTGCTTTCCGCAAAGGATAAGGCCGCAACTTGGACGAGCACACACGCGAGTGTGACTTTCAACCAATACGGTGCAGAGCTACCGAACGGAGGAATGAACGACGCCGGTCTCGTCGTAGAAGTGCTCATGCTTCCGAGCAGTGAGTTTGCTAGGGCCGACGATCGGAGTGTGGTCACGGAAGCCGGCTTTGTTCAGTATCTGCTCGACCAAGCGGCCTCGCTCGATGAAGCCCTCGCCCTCGCGGACGACGTGCGTGTTGCGCCCGCCTACGCCAAGATCCATTATTTCGTCTGCGATGTGGACTCGAAGTGCGCGAGCCTCGAGTTCATCGCCGGTCGTCTGGTGGCAACAACGGGAGAGGCCATGCCTGTTTGTGCGATCACCAATAGCACTTATGCACAGTCGAAAGCCTCGCTCGCGGAAACCGCCGCAAGCATGAGCTCACTCGGCCGTTTCAATCGCATTGCGCAGCAGCTCACAACCTCACCGAATAACGCAACACCAGCCTCGGCCTGGGCGCTCCTCGACAAAGTGAGCTTCGACACTTCGACGCAGTGGCAAGTGGTCTACGAGCCGAGTGCGCGGCGCGTGGCCTTTCGTACATTGAAACATCGCTCCAAAAAATCGGTGTCGCTGGCAGCCTTCAAACCAGGCTGCGCAGACCCCGTCATGATGCAGGACATGGCATCAGACGCCGAGGGAGACATCAGCGCGGACTTCGTCGCCTATAGTGAGGACAAAAACCGAGCCTTGGTTCAAGCCACGTACGGGGCTGTGAGAAAGGTGCTTCCAAAGGGAATGGAGCAAGTCGTCGTGACGCTCCCTAGGTCGCAGAGTTGCACCGTGCCGTTCTCACGCTGAGCGTTCGTTGACCAGACTCAGGCTGCGGCGCCCTGTGCTAGGGTTGGATAGTCCGTGTACCCCGCTTCAGCCCCACCGTAGACCGTCTTCTGCTGCCGAAAGAAATCAGATCGGCGCGGCCATCAGCAAGTGCCGCATTGCCGGTGTCTTTCAAGTAACCACCGTTGCCAATGACCAGACCAGCGAATGCTTTTTTGAGGACCGGCGCAATTCCGAGCTGACCGAGCTCTTTGGCCGCGTAGCCAAAGGTCGAGAACGGATCCGAGTCACTCATGCCGTTATAGTTTCCGAGCGGTGACACGCGCACGCCGACGCGGCCTTTGCCGGACACAGCAACGACCGCCTCTGTGACTTCAAACAAGAAGCGATGTGCCCGGCGCTAACGCAGCTCAGGCAGCGATGGTCAGGTAGCGGTCCAGATAGTCCGCAAGGCGATCGGAAAAATAGGCAAGTAGCTCGAGCTCGTCACGCGTAAAACCGCCCTTTGCGCGGCGATTCACTAAGTGCAACACCCCGAAGGTGCGTCCTTCTTTCTGTACTGGAGAAGAAGCAATGGTGTCAGGTTTAACTCCGAGCGCTTCGGGCACTTCTGGCGAGTAGCGCGGATCTTTGGTCACATCGATTGAACCAATCGGCATCGCGGCTTCCACGGCGTTGCCAATGATCCCAAGCCCCATCGGCACACGCTGCGCGAGCGCATACGACGCCGACGGCCCGCGTGCAGCAGCCACACTGAGATCTTTCTCAGCAATGTTGGCAAAGAAGATGGCGCCGGCTTCTGCGGGAAGCAGCTCGAGCACACCATCGAGAAAGGCATTCGCCGCTTCTGCTGGCGACTTCACCTTAGCCAAAATCTCAGTCACGCGGTGAAACGCCGCTACCATTCGGTCTTCGTGTGCTTCGTCGCGTGGCGAGGTGACTGGCTGGGGATTCTCGTTGATGACTTGGTCGGCAACCGGTGCGGGTTTGACAGCGGTAGCCGCGGGCGGCTGTGGTTTTTTCGCTGGCGGCGCGGCCTTTGGAGGAACGCTTGGAGGCGCCGCAACGGGCGCTTGTTTTTGCGCCTGCGTGGCAACGGGGGCCGCTGCAACTGGCGCCTGCGTAAATGCAATCTGCGGCGCTGCCGCCGGCACGATAGGCGCTGCAACAACGGGTGTTATCGGCGCTTGAGCGACCGGCGCGGGTTTGAACGCCTGCATGAAAGCCGCTTCGCTCGCCGAGGGCGGTGCTGCTGCCGGCGGCGCGGCTTTGACGACCGGCGCTGCCGCGTCGCTCAGCTCGGTGATCCGAAATTGACGCCCCGTAGCGGGCTCCGTCACACTGATCGATTGGTCGTCTTGCATCTCAACGACCACATCGTTGATCGCGATCGGGAGCTGCAGCTTCGCAAGCCCAAGCTTGAGCGCGGCCATCCACGTTTCGGCGCTCACTTTGAGCGTCATGTTGAAACTGCTGGGGTCCTGCGCTGGAATGAAGATTTCGAATTTGGTCATGGCTTGATGGTCACGCTCACGGCAGGCATGTTGACGGTCCGCGGGCTCACGCTACCAGTGCGCGGCGCCGAGGTATAGCGAATGCTTCCACCAATGGTCAGACTGACGCCGTTTGGCGCGTTGTCGATCTGAACTTGCGAACGCGCATCATTGATCGTCACGATGAAGCGGCGGTTGATCGGAAACATCGTAGCGGGGTTTTTCACCAGATCCGAAAAGACACCAGCAGAAGTGTAGCTTGCGGTCAGGTCAGTCGACAGCGCAAAGGACCCCTGCCCTGACACGAGGACGCCCGACGCCGGCGTGGAAGTGGTGACATCGATCTTGTCGCTCGCATCAAAACCAGCAGGCGAGTTTCCGTTGTCATCACGAACGAACACATTGATCGAATAGGGCGGCGATTTTGGCGCAATCTGCACCGCCCCACTTGGCTCCGAATACATCACGGGAGCACCCGTCCAAAGGATGTGCGTGCTGCGGCCCAGCTTGGTATCCGCATCGAACACACCATTTGGGCCGTCCCAAACACCATTGCCATTGTTGTCAAAGGCCACCGGGAATTTGTCACCGAAGGACGTCGTGAGCTGGCCATCATCATCAACGTCGAGGAATGGCTCACCTTCGTCATCAAAAGGCTCACCGTCATCGAACACACCATTGCCGTTCAAATCATCGAAGGCTTCGTGCCCGCGCACCACTGCCAAAATCGTGGCCAACCCGTCGCGCGGATTGAAGTCGCGACTGCCAACGATACGAACGAGCTGTCCCTCCATGTCATCGTTTGCCGCGAGCTCTGCCGCATTCGCCGGCACGTCCACAGGAGGTGCGGCGCCCGGGTCAATCACGTAAGTGAATTTGCGCGTCCCATTGGCCTGCGCACCTTTGTCGCTCACCACGCCGGCTTCCGAAAAAAACTGCGTTTGCCCGGACGGGAGCGCATTCCCCCGCTTGTCGCGCATGGTCAGAGTACAGTTGATCTCAATACGTGATGCGCCTGACACGAGCCCGCCCACGTTTCCATGCTCGCAGCCCAGGCTGATTTGTTCAGCGTCTGCTGGCACGAGTGCGACGATCTTGAGCTTCTGCGTGCTCGACACCGCTTCTCTATTGGCGTTGGTAAAACTGACAGTGAGATCCACGTCACCAGGTAGGGCAGGCGGAAAATAGATCGCCTGCGCCTCGCCCCCAACCGATTTGGCCGTTAGCTCGAGCTGGGCCTTATCTGCCGCAAACGACCCCGCTCCCACCTGAAACCGCACGTCCGTATTGTCTGCTATCGCCACATCACGAAAGCGCAATGTCGCGCGAAGCGTCACGGGAGACGCATTATCCGCTGGAATCTCCGCAGGAACGTCGACGGTGATGGCGCTGGTGCTCGGACAAGCAGCCAGGAGAGTCGCAAACAAAATCCACAAGCGAGGGAGAACACGCACAGGCGCAGTTTACCTCATGACGGGCCGCTAGCCTTGTAAAAGCAGCGAGGGCATGACTTTTTTAGAGTATGGTAGCGATCCGCCGGTTTTTGTCGCGGCACGTCGAAGGCGTAGTCTTCATGGTGACGATGTTCACGCTCGCCGTGCTGGTGGGCTGGTGGTACGTCCTCGCACGGCGCATGACAGCAGATTACTTCAATCTGGTGCGCGCAGAGCTCGAAAATCGCATTCAAGATCCCGAGCGACTGGCTGAAGAGCTAAGTGCGATCGAGAGCCGTATTGACCGGCGCTTCCTCATGATTCACGGTG
>JBIKMD010000233.1:0-6516 GCA_044359465.1 Myxococcota bacterium | reverse complement strand
CCATGGCTCAACGCCATTGACGATTGATTCACACTTCCTCTCTTCAGTTTTCAAAGAGCGGCTTCGTCAGCCGCTCGTCCATCGCCGCGACGACTTGTCGCGCAGATGCACGAGACGCTCACGAGCTGAGATGGAGCTGATCGGGATCGAACCGACGACCCTCGGCTTGCAAAGCCGATGCTCTCCCAGCTGAGCTACTTCCCCGCATGGTGATCGATCCTTCGTTGACAGAAGGAGAGTGAAGAGAAGCGTATGACCGAAATCTTGCTGGGTTTAAATCCAGCAAAACTCCTTAGAAAGGAGGTGATCCAGCCGCAGGTTCCCCTACGGCTACCTTGTTACGACTTCACCCCAGTCATTGAGCACTCCTTAGGGGCAGAACAAGTCTGCCACTTCTGGAGCAATCAACTCCCATGGTGTGACGGGCGGTGTGTACAAGGCCCGGGAACGTATTCACCGCGGCGTGCTGATCCGCGATTACTAGCGATTCCAGCTTCATGGAGTCGAGTTGCAGACTCCAATCTGAACTGAGCATTCTTTTGTGGGATTGGCTTCACCTCGCGGCTTCGCAGCCCTCTGTAGAATGCATTGTAGCACGTGTGTAGCCCTAAGCATAAAGGCCATGAGGACTTGACGTCATCCCCACCTTCCTCCGTGTTAACCACGGCAGTCTCGTTAGAGTTCCCAACTAAATGCTGGCAACTAACGACAAGGGTTGCGCTCGTTGCGGGACTTAACCCAACATCTCACGACACGAGCTGACGACAGCCATGCAGCACCTGTGTTATAGTTCTCTTGCGAGCACATCCAAATTTCTAAGGACTTCTATACATGTCAAGCCTAGGTAAGGTTCTTCGCGTTGCGTCGAATTAAACCACATGCTCCACCGCTTGTGCGGGCCCCCGTCAATTCCTTTGAGTTTTAATCTTGCGACCGTACTCCCCAGGCGGATAGCTTATCGTGTTGACTTCGACACGTAAGGGGTCAATACCTCACACATCTAGCTATCATCGTTTACGGCATGGACTACCAGGGTATCTAATCCTGTTTGCTCCCCATGCTTTCGAGTCTCAGCGTCAGTTGTCAGCCAGATAGGCGCCTTCGCCACTGGTGTTCCACCCAATCTCTACGAATTTCACCTCTACACTGGGTATTCCCCTATCCTCTCCGACACTCAAGCCTAGTAGTTTCCTCTGCACTTTACAGGCTAAGCCCGTAGATTTCACAGAAGACTTTCCAAACCGCCTACACTCCCTTTACGCCCAATAATTCCGAACAACGCTTGCACCCTCTGTATTACCGCGGCTGCTGGCACAGAGTTAGCCGGTGCTTCCTTTGAGGGTACCGTCACCTGGCTCATCTATTAGACGTTCCAAGCATCTTCCCCTCCGACAGGGCTTTACGATCCGAAGACCTTCATCACCCACGCGGCGTTGCTGCGTCAGGATTGCTCCCATTGCGCAAGATTCCCCACTGCTGCCTCCCGTAGGAGTCTGGACCGTGTCTCAGTTCCAGTGTGGCTGATCATCCTCTCAGACCAGCTACCCGTCTTAGGCTTGGTGAGCTTTTACCTCGCCAACTACCTGATGGGCCGCAAACCACTCCTCAAGCGATCGGATTCGAAAATTCCCGACCCTTTTCCCTCATCTCCAAAGACGTGGGCTTACCGGGTATTAGCCAGCCTTTCGGCTGGTTATTCCCGTCTCGAGGACATGTCATTTACGTGTTACTCACCCGTGCGCCACTCTACTCAGCATTACTGCTTTTCGCGTTCGACTTGCATGTGTTAGGCACGCCGCCAGCGTTCGTTCTGAGCCAGGATCAAACTCTCCGAGAAATTTTATTTCACGAAGAGCCATCAAAATGGCTCTCATTAAAAACTTGTTTCTTTCGCACTCATTAGTAGCGAACTCTCTTCAGCATTCCTGCTAAACAGAGAAACTCACTCCCAGGATTCGTTCCTGTGGACGGAGTTTCCAGCCATGTTCCTTGCGAAACACCACTGAGAAACTCACGCTTCTCTTCACTCTTCTGTTGTCAAAGTCCGCACCGCGTTCGGCTTTTTGTTTCCGTCGGCGAGGCGCGTGACTATACGCGAAAATTTTCAGACGTCAACACAGGCAGTCGAACATTTTTATTTTTTTTGAAAAAAGTCGACCAGCGGACACGCGGCGAGCGGTAGCCGTTTTGTATCTGGCCATGGCATGACGCGCCCCAGTGACGCGCATTCATTTTCCAGAACAACTCCCGATCTCGGCCCGCGTAAAAGACATTCACGACGCGATCGCCTCGCACCAAGTGGTGATCGTCGCGGGCGCAACGGGCAGCGGAAAAACCACGCAGCTCCCAAAAATCGCGATGGGGTTTGCGGAGCGCAAGGGCCTCATTGGCGTGACTCAGCCGCGGCGCATCGCTGCAACCAGCGTGGCTGCACGCGTGGCACAAGAAGTCGGAACGCCGCTCGGTACTGACGTTGGTTATCAAATTCGTTTTGAAGATCGCACCACCAAGCAGACCGCGGTGAAGTTCATGACCGACGGCATTCTGCTCGCTGAGATTCAAGGCGCTAGGTTGCTGCGAAAATACAGCACCCTCATCATTGACGAAGCGCACGAGCGCAGCCTGACAATCGATTTTCTGCTCGGTTGGATCAAACGCATCCTCCCAGAACGCAAAGATCTCAAAGTGGTCGTGAGCTCTGCGACCATCGAGACGGAGCGTTTCAGCGCCTTTTTTGGCGATGCACCCGTCATTCAGGTGGAAGGCCGAACATTTCCCGTCGATGTGCTCTACGAACCGCCGAATGAAGACGACGATCTCCCGGCTGCGGTTGCCCACGCCGTCAGCAATGTCTGCGGCTTAGATCCGCACGGGGATATTTTGGTCTTCCTTCCGGGAGAGCGGGAAATTCGCGAGGCCGAGCGAGAAATCGTTGGCCGCAATTTGAAACATACAGTCGTACAACCGCTGTACGCGCGACTTTCTGCCGCCGAGCAGAGCCGCGTGTTCGCGAGCATTCCTCAGCGCCGGGTCATTTTGGCGACCAACGTTGCTGAAACGTCGATCACGCTTCCCGGCATTGTCTACGTCGTGGATACGGGGATGGCCCGCCTGGCCCGCTACGAGCCACGCTCGGGAACAACCCGTTTGCAAATCGAAGCCATCTCACAAGCCAGCGCGGAACAACGAAAAGGTCGCTGCGGCCGCGTGCGCGAAGGCATTTGCGTGCGGCTCTATGACGAAGAGAGCTTCGTGGCGCGCCCAGCGTTCACCGACCCAGAGATCAAGCGCACGGGTCTTGCTGCAGTGATCTTGCGAATGAAATCGCTCGGGCTCGGCGCTGTCGAAGACTTTCCATTTTTGGACCCGCCTTCTCCCCGATCAATCAGCGAAGGTTACAAAGTCCTCGAAGAGCTCGGCGCCCTAGATGAAGCGCGTAACCTCACGAAGCTCGGCGAAAAGCTCGCACGCTTCCCCGTGGATCCACGCATTAGCCGGATGATCTTAACGGGCTCGGAGTTTCAGTGTTTGCAGCAGGTGCTGATCATCACCGCGGCCCTCAACTCACAGGATCCGCGGGAACGTCCGAGAGAAGTGCAGCAAAAAGCAGATGACCTGCACCGACGTTTCACAGACGAGCGATCGGACTTCATTGCCCTTCTCAAAATTTGGGACTTCGTCAAAGAGGCCGAACGAAAGAGCACCTCGCACCTGCGCCGCGTCTGCCGCGACAACTTTCTCTCGTACAACCGCGTGCGCGAATGGTTCGAAGTGCACCGTCAGCTGCAAGACGTCGTGCGCGAGCTCGGCATGGATCCCATGCGCAAGGGCACCGATGAAGCCGTGCACAAGGCGCTGCTCAGCGGCCTGCTCTCGAAGATCGGCATGTGGGTGCCTGAGAAACGCGTATACATGGGCAGCAAACAAACACGTTTTGCGATCCATCCATCGTCTGCAGTCGCCAAAAAACCACCGCAGTGGGTGATGGCGTTCGAGCTCGTCGAAACCTCGCAATTGTTCGCACGCATGGTGGCCAAGATTGATCCCGAGTGGATCATGGAAGTGGCGCCAGATTTGGTTAAACGCTCGTATTCCGAGGCGCACTGGTCAGAAAAAGCGGCGCGGGCTTCAGTTAAAGAAACGTGCACACTGTTTGGCCTTACAGTCGCCCGCGATCGCAGCGTCGATTACGCGAGCATCTCTCCAGAGGGGGCACGGCGTATGTTCATCGACTACGCCCTGGTGCGCGGCGAATACAAAACCCGCGCGGCATTTCACGACAAAAATCGTGCGCTGTTCACCGAGCTAGAGCAACTGCGAGACAAAGCGCGGCGCAGCAACATGCTCGCAAACGACGAGGCTGTGTACGCCTTCTTTGACAAGGTCATCCCGGCGTCCGTCGTGAATGGAAAAACCTTCGACACCTGGCGCGAGCGAGCAGAGCACACGAATCCCACCTTGCTGCATCTCACGCTGGACGATCTCCTGATTGGTGACGGAGAACTTTCTGCCAAAGACTATCCGGACCACATAGAGCTGCATGGCACCAAGGTGGCCGTGAGCTACCTCTTCGATCCTTCCGCAGCCGACGACGGCATCACCCTGACAATCCCACTCGTGTTGCTGCCGCAGCTACAAAAAGGCGAGCTCGATTGGACGATTCCTGGCTGGCATCGGCAAAAAATCGAAGCGCTGCTAGACAGCATGACCAAGGCCGCTCGGCGCGAGCTCGGCTCCACAGCGGATCTCGCGCGCACCATTGCGGCGAAGCTCAGACCCTTCCATGGCCCCATGTTGCCACTCGTCGCTCAAGAGGCTGGTGTCGACGTGGCGTCGTTTCGCCCGGAGACACTCGTTCCGCATCTGAAGCTCACTGCAAACATCGTTGATGAGCACGGCAAGGTCGTTGCGCAGGGACGCGAAGTCGATGAGCTGATTGAACGTTACGGCGCCAAAGCACGCGCCACGTTGCAACAAGCAAGCGCGCCGGCGTGGGAGAAAAGAGCGCTGACTTCTTGGAGCTTCGGAGCGCTGCCTGCGTTCATTACACGGCGCGTGGGAGGGGTCGAAGTGCGGAGTTATCCTGCACTCGTCGATCGCGGCGCTAACGTTGATTTGGTGTTGCTCGAATCGCCAGCCGCCGCTGAAGAGGCTTCACGCGCCGGCATTCGGCGCTTGTTCATGATCGCCGCAAAGTCGCCCGTGTCCACCATCGTGCCCCGCTTGCCGCCCGCCTTCGCACGGCCGAACGGTCCCTTCGTTCGCGCTGATGACGACGCGTTTCGCACTGCCGTTCTGGCGCGTGTCATCGACATGGCGTTTGGAATCGAGCGTGAGTTGCCACGCGACAAAGACACCTTCGATCGTTTGGTCAAAGAAGGCACGCCGCGCGTGAACGAGATCTTCCAGCACTTTGCGACCGCCATCGCTGCAGTGGCTGCGGAGCTAAACAAAACACTGCAAGCGCTGCACGCAGCCTCCAAACACCCAAGTGGCAAGCTCGCGATCGCAGACATCTACGCGCAGCTCGAAGCGTTGTTTGTAAAGGATTTCATACATTGGATAAGCCTGGAGGAGCTTGCTGACTATCCGCGCTACCTCAAAGCGGCGCAGGCAAGGCTCAGCCGCGCGATCAACGATCCACGCAAGGACTCGGAAAAATTAGCGCCATTCACGCCGCTTTGGACCGAGTTTCTGGCACGCAAAGACAAAGCGCGTGCACTGCGCTGGAGCTTCGAAGAGCTGCGCATCGCCATTTTTGCGCCCGAGCTCAAGGCCAAAGGCGGTGTCTCCGTGCAGAAGGTCAAGGACGCACTGCGCTCGTAGGAGTTGCGCTACTGACCTGCAGTGAATCGGAGGTACGCGATGCAAGCGCAGCGGGAGATTTGCGTCGAAGAGCTCGATCCAATGCCGGAGAACAAGCGCTGCAGGAGCGGCTATTTCATGAAAGCTGCGCGAAGCACTGAGAATGCCGCCTGATCTGCACGCTCTTTCAAGCGTGTGCGTTATGACAATCGTTATTGCGCAAACCTTCGTTACCAAGGTCGATGCTCAACCCTTCCCGTTGCAAAACCAGAATGGTCAATGCGCAAAAATGAAACGCACGCGGCCCCAGCGCAAACGCTAGTTCAGCGCGAAAGCCACTCGAGAGGTGAAGCGCTGTTGAGCCAAGCAACGTTCACACACATCGTGACCTTGCCGTCAGATTCCGGTCGCGTCCGGCGGCACGTGCGCGCGCTTGCAGGCACTCAGGAACGTGGTCTCGCCCGCGGACAGATCGTAGCCGTAGTGACGCTGCAGCCAAAGGAGACCCTGCTTCCACTCGGTGGTCTTGAAGACAGCGACGCGGGTGCCAGAGCGTAGGAGGCGCGCGAGCGCGGGTACGGTGGCGCGGGCGAAAGCCGAGTTCGAGAGAAGACAAATGTGGTGAGGGTTCATGTTGAGCTGCTTCATGCGCTCCGCGAGCCGGCGGCGCTGAACCGCATTGGCGGCAGCGCCAGAGGAATAGATGAGTCC
>JBIKMD010000340.1:0-5530 GCA_044359465.1 Myxococcota bacterium | reverse complement strand
CAAAGCACACAAAAAAATGATTAGCGGGCTGGGGGCATTTCAATGGGAATCAGAATCTCGTTGCGCCGCATAAACCACGGCTTCCACGGCGGATCGTAGCGCGCCCATATCGGCTCGCCCACGGGCTTCATCGCTTCTCGCGTCAACGCGCTGCGAAGCGCGGACACATGCTCGCGATAGTTCGCTTGTGACCAGGTTCCACTATAGCGCAGAGCCGCCAAGCGCTGCGGCGCCACCTGCTTGATCGACACACGTGCATCGACTGGCTTGGGAAGGCTATCGAGGTTGTACTGAGACGGCATCATGAAGCGTACGATGTACGCTCCCTCTCCAGCGGCGGTCTGGGTGACCGGTGAGGTCATTGCGATTTTGGTGCCGGCCGTCTGCGTGACGGGTGCGGTCATCTCGATTTTTTGTTGGGTCGTATTTTTTCCGAAGATGAAGGCCGCTAGAATACCAAAAGCCTGGCTCCCCGCCTCGTCCTCCCTTGCGCGCACCTCCGTTTCGGCGACGACGTAACCCGGGTAATCGCGTACTTCGAAATCAGCGAAGCGTTGCGCCACCTTGTAGTCTGTTGTTTCAATCGCCATGACTTGCCCCGCACTGGCCACCAGGATGAAGAAACACACAACGCCTGACACTGGTCGCATCGCAGGGAAGATGGGGGCGAGCTGTCCTAAAGACAAGCTCCAAACGCAAACCTTTGCTGTACTACGAGGTCTGCAGGCTACAAACGTCTAGCGTCGCCATTCAAGCAGAACTTGTTACAATGACATGCATGAGCAATCGCAAAGATCGCCGCGTCCGTGTGTGCGTCATCGGTGCCGGGCCGAGCGGCATCACCGCGGCCAAAAATTGCCTCGCCGCAGCGCTCGATGTGGTCGTGTTCGAAAAGAACGACAAAGTGGGCGGTAACTGGGTCTTCGACGCCAGCACCGGGCATTCGAGCGTATACGAAAACACGCACATCATCAGCTCGAAGACGCTCTCCCAGTACGAAGATTTCCCCATGCCGGAAGATTACCCCGACTACCCAAACCACCGGCAAATGCAGGCGTATTTCGAGGCTTACGCGCGTCACTTCGAAGTCGACAAACACATTCGTTTCAAACACAGCGTCGAACATGCGCAAAAAAATGCCGATGAATGTTGGACCTTGCGTGTGCGCGACGCTGAGGGCGCCTCAAACGAGGAGCGCTTCGATGTGCTCATGGTGTGCAACGGGCACCACTGGAATCCGCGCCTGCCCGAATACCCTGGCACATTCAACGGCACCTTCATGCATTCACATGATTTCAAGCGCGTTGATGATCGCTGGCGACAAAAGCGCGTGCTCGTCATTGGTGCTGGCAACTCCGGCTGCGACGTAGCCGTCGAATCGGCGCGGGTCGCGCAATCGGTGAGTTTGTCTATGCGCAGCCCGCAATGGTTCATTCCAAAGTTCGTCTTTGGTAAACCCTCCGATGTGTTTGCGGCTGAGACGCAGTGGCTCCCGCGTTGGATTCGTCAACCAGCGCTCACTGCCATGCTTCGGCTATTACAGGGACCCTATCGCCGTTACGGCTTACCCGAAAATAAACATCCGGCTCTCAGTCACCACCCGACTGCGAACTCGGATTTGCTCGACTTCATTCGGCATGGGCGCATCAAGGTGAAGCCAGCAGTGAGCAAGCTCGACGGCGACGGTGTGGTTTTCAGCGACGGCACGCGCGAAGTGTTCGACCTCATTTGCGCGTGCACCGGATTCTGGATCACCTTCCCGTTTTTCGACAAAGACTTTATCGACTTCTCGCATGCCGAACGCGTGCCGCTGTACCGACGCATGCTTCACCCGCAGCACAAGACCCTCTACTTCATCGGCTTGTTTCAGCCGTTCGGTTGCATCTGGCCGCTCTCTGACTACCAGGCCAAGCTAGCGTGTGCGGAGATCACTGGTGACTATACGCGCCCTCGCGATCTGGAGGCGGCGATCGCTGCGGAGCGCCCGCATTACAAGTTCGAAAAGGGTCTGCGCCACTCGACGCAAGTCGACTATCACATCTTCCGGCGCGAGCTGCGTCAGGAGCTGAGAAGCGCTGGCAAGGACTAGGAGCGGGGCTCTGATTGAGAGTACTCGTCGCTTTGCATGCGTGCGATCGACCTTCTCGCCGGCGTGTGCCACTGCAGCGAGCATGATCACGCTCGAACAATACGCAGACCTTTGTGCTTTGATGGCGAACACTGGCGGCGACGTCAGCAAAGAAAACGAGATTGCTTTAGCCAACGGTGTGTCGGCTGAAGGGTGGCAGGAGGCGAAGAAGCACTACACCGCCAAGATGAGTGATCCAGCTGATATGGGCAAAACCGCGATCGCATTCATGCCTTTGTACCAAGCAGCGCAAGCCAAAGCGCGTGGCGGCAAAGAGCCCTGCACACTCGAGTTCTACACCAAGGTTCATGCAGAGATGGCGTTCAAGAAAGACGCCATGGGCAACCAAATGAATCACCACTTGGTGCTTGCGGAGAACGGTACCCATCATCAGGCGTGGCTCGAGTGCGAAGGGTATTGGACACCCATCGTTGGTGCGCCAGAGATCCTCGGCCAGAAGAACGATAAGTTCAAACCCGAGCTGCACGCCAAGTTCGCGGCGCTCATGCAGCAAGAGTCCGACCGCATTCATGGCATCAAACGCTAACGTTTGGCGCAAACCAGCGCGGCGCTGATTGTGTACGTAGGCCATGCTCGCGCTGCAGCAACCCTCTGGCCTAGCCAGTTTTGCTCGACCTTCTGCCTCAGATCAGAAGTATCAACGCCCCCAGACGCCGAGCTCGTTGCCGCTTGGATCCAGGAACTGAAAGCGGCGACCACCCGGAAACGCGAAGATGTCTTTGGTGAGTGTGCCGCCTGCTGCTCTGACAGCATCACGCGTCGCTTCGAGCTCAGAGGAGTATAACACGATCAAAGGTCCACCCGGCTGCGGCGTTCCGAGAGAAAAGCCACCGGCTTCACTTTGGGTGCCTCCGTCTTTGAAGCCCACATAGCCCGGCCCGTAGTCGTTGAAAGTCCAGCCGAAGACCGCACCATAGAAACGTTTGGTGGCAGCAAGGTCTGACGCCGTCAGCTCGAGATAATCGATCGCGTGATGTGCCTGGTCCATTCGTTTGCCATGACAGAACTTCAGCGCGCGGGCCATCAGAAGTGCGCGCGATGTTCGGCCTAGGTTTCGCGGAGTTGTGACTCACCGCGCTCCGCGCTGACCCTCGTAGCGTGCGGCTCCGGCTGCAACCTCGTTCTTCGATTGCCAACCGCCCAATCCTACCGCGGCGGCCGCCCGAGTGACATCTGTGTGACCCGGCGGGCTTTATCTTCTTGATCTCAGTCACCTTTTGGCTTCTGGTGCCGAAAACTCGGGTGACCATGCGCCTCCTACCAGCAGTTTTGTTGTGTTTTTTGACCGCTTGCCTCGCTGGCACGGACAATACGGGTTCCTACGTTCCAACGGCGGAGCAGCCTGGTGACGGCGGGGTGTCGCCCTCCGGGCCGAATGACGGCGGTCCTGCTGGGCCAATCGTGCCCACCGCGTGTGATGACGCTGCCGACTGCAACACTGCGGGTCCGTGTCAGCAAGCGGTGTGCAGCAAAGGCGTTTGCGGCACGCGCGCGGCGGCAGATGGCTCGGCGTGTGAAGTGGGCGGCGACCAGGCGACTTGTTTGGCGGGCACCTGCACACCTCGCTGCGGTGATGGCATCAAACAACAAAACGAAGCGTGCGATGATGGCAACACCGTCATGCACGATGGCTGCCGCAACGATTGTGTGGCCGAAGAGTTGATCGGCCTTGGTTTCACGGGCGGTCAATGTACGCAAGATGCGGACTGCGCGCCCGCTGGAAGCACGTGTGAGCTTGGTGTGGACGGGGGAACCTGCGTCGTCGCCTGCAGAAACATCTGTGACGATCGCCTCATGCCTACGACGCCTACCACTTACTGCATCAGCCGAGCGTTCTACGAATCGCGCCTTGGCCACGCGCTGCCCGCGCAGAGTTTCACTGACTTACAGAAACAAGAGGTGTGTGTTTCGAAGTGCGATTTTGCGCTTTTCCCCACCACTGGTTGCCGCGCCGGTTTGCATTGCGAACAACAAGCGAGGCCCACGGGCGCGCCCAGCCCGGTTGTCGACGAAGTGTGCGTGCCTGGCGCGTGGAGCGTCGGTCTCGAGTTGTCCGCCGATGGCAAAAACGTCATCGGCAAAAAGGACACGGGCCCAGCGCTCGCTAAGCCTTATTCGGATCTGCTCGCGACCGCCTGTGATGGCTCATTTGGCTCGGTGCCCGCTTCACTCGTGCGGGGAATGGCTGACACCTGGAACGCGCTCGGTGCGTCGAACAGCGGGCTCTTGTGGCAACGTCTGTGTTCGCGCCCCGCGGATCTCGACAATGTGTATGACCTTCAAGACCAGATTAACGAAGGTCACGCATTCCGATTGGTAGGCGACCGTCTCAAGGTGCATGATGCGGCCGCGGTCGCGCTTTACGGCTACAAAAAAGGGCACACAGCCAAAGACCTTGGCCCGCTGTTCACCTCTCGCGTTGCGGTGGTGAAAAAAGGCAGCGCCTACTTCTTGTACACTGACGCCGCAGACGATCATCCCACTTATGATCCAGACCGGGGTCACCACTTCGCGCTCGTTGATGGCGCCGAGTACATTCCAATCGATAGTGAGCTGCAGCCGGAAGTTGATTACATGCCCATTCGCGCAGATGGCGGTCAGCGAAAAATCGCTGGGTGGGCACTCAAATCGATTGTCCTTTATCTTGCAGATATGGCGCGTACGTATCTGATGGCGCATGGTCAGCCGCTCGGCATTGGCGACCTCAGTCTGCCCACCGGAGGTGACATTGCCGGTCATGCCTCCCACGATGTTGGCAAAGACGCAGACCTTTATCTCGTGTCGCTGCCAACACTTCCAGATGGCAAGCTCGACGTCGAAAATCCGAAGCTCTGGGTGAGCACCTGCTCGGGGTCCGGCGCGAGCTTGAACTGTCGCTACTACGACACTTTCTCAGGGGAGTTCGAAGATCTCTCTGCGCCAGGCCACGTGCCAGCGGCGACCCTGCTGACCGAGCTTGCCGAGTACGCGTGCTCGCATCCGGGGCTCACGCGTTTTGTCCAACATGACAAAGCAGTTCTGGAGCCGTACAAAGCTCGTGATACAGGATCTCTGATCTTTCTCGACGCAATCGATACTTCGGATCCCAGCGTGAATTGGCCTATCCATGACAACCACGTGCACGTGCGGTGGTGACTATGGAATCAGCGTCAGCCCCTTTATTGTGCTGACAGTACCCAGCGGAGTTCCATCAGACGTCAAAAACGATGGCTCACCTGTGATTCCATCGATCACGTACACATCTAGCTGAGTTGACGCGACAAAGAGGTGCGTTCCGTTTGCATCTGCGTAGATTGCATTGCCCGCGCGCTCAAGAATGAAAGGGCTACCAGGCACTTCGACCAACGTTCCGTCGGCTGGGTTGAAACGCGCGACCAGGAG
>JBIKMD010000232.1:0-6522 GCA_044359465.1 Myxococcota bacterium | reverse complement strand
CGTGACCTTCCTGAGACGCTCAAGGTCGGTGACGAGTTCACCACACTCGGCGGTATCTTCGACGTCAACTTCTCCAAGGCCTCTATTTCTCCTGGTGCGCCAGAGCACTACGTTCTCGTTCGCAAGTAGATAGAACTCCGCAGCGGCGCTGGTATGCTGTGGGCATGCGTTACGTCGTGCTCATTGCCCATCATGATCGCGCGCTGGTGGAAAGCTATCTCGACGCGCTCGCCGCAGCGGGCTTTCACTGCGTGACCACAGATTCCGGAAGCGGTGCGCTCGAAACTGCGCTCAGCTACAAACCACACGTCGCCATCATTGAATCCGAGCTGCCAGAAGTGCAGGGAACGGACGTGTGTTTGCGGCTCAAACAAGAGCCAGCCACAGCCAAGATGTCCGTCGTGTTGTTAGGTAGCGACAGCGCCCAGGAACGCTTCGTGAGTACGGAAGTGGGCGCCAATGTGTTCATGGTCGAGCCGGTTGCAGCGGCCGCCCTCGTTGAATGCGTCAAAGATCTGTGCGCGTCGCACGAGCCGACCTGATATCCTGCGCGGATGCTCTCTTTCATTCTTGTTCTCGCCTTAGGCGCCGCCGCAGAGACCACCTCCTTGGAAGCGGCGCTGGCCAAACCTGCCGGCGTCACGCGACTCAATCTGTCGCGCAAAACCCTAGACAAGCTGCCTGCAGACATTGCCAAGCTGAAGAAGCTGAAACATTTGGACCTGAGTTACACGGCTATCGAGGAGCTTCCAAAGGAGCTCGCGCAGCTCGACAAGCTCGAATCGCTTGTCCTTCGCTGTACCAAGCTCAAAAAAGTGCCTGAGGTGCTCGCCGAGCTCAAGGGCCTGCGTTCGCTCGACATCTCGGCCGCCATCGATTGTGACGATGGGCTCAAGCTCACTGCCGAGTCGCTGTCTGTGATCGCCAAGCTCACGCAGCTTCGCGAGTTGCGGATGCCGTTCATGCGGCTCAAAGCCTTGCCGCCAGAGCTGACCAAACTGACTGCGCTTCAGGTTCTCGATGTTTCCTACAACGACCTCAGCACTTTGCCTCCGGGGATTGCTGCGCTCACGGCGCTCGTCGAGCTTCACCTCGCAGGCAATGAGATCGCCAAACTTCCCAAAGAAATCGCTCAGCTCATGAAGCTCACGCATCTGGACCTTGCGGAGCAGCGCGAGAAGAAGCTGAAACAACTGCCGGTCGACGTTGCTGCGCTCGCCGCTCTAAAGACGCTGGATCTTACAGCAAATGATTTAGCGACCTTGCCGGTTGAGCTCGCGCAAGCGAAGCACCTGAGCAAAATACGCCTGTCCGGGAATCCATTGCCTGACGAGCAGGTCGCTGCGCTCAAAAAGGCGCTGCCCAAAGCCAAAATCGAGTTTGAGTAGGCGATTTTGACAGGAAGGCTGCGCGATTGTGGAAAGCGGGGCTGCCAATGCGGCAGCGTCTGCTCTGACCCCGGACGAAAGCCAAGCGTATGACGATGCTTGTTGCTGATCAACGGCGGCTCTCGCATTACTGGCGTAGGTTTGAGTCACGAAGTGGTGTCCGGCCTAGTTGAGTTACCCGTGCAACGCGATGACGGTAGCACCCCCATTGCACGCTTGTGCGGCCCGGGCTCGCAAATTTGTCCGGCCGGGGTGTCTGGTTTCGTTGCTGTTGCACGTCTGCCCTCGCGGCTAAGAAGCGCGCCGAAGGACGACTATGCTGCGTTCACCCGGGATTTTGCCGAGGCTGTAGCCCTGCACGCGCCACAGCCAGCCGTTGATAAACTATGGTGCTTGCTCCTCATGTATCAACGCGCGTTTTCACAGGCCCGAGGCGTCGAAACCTGGGCGCTACCGCTTGCAACGGCCGACTTTGCGACGGCCCTAGCGTTGGAAATGCGTACAGTAAGCCGGTCGCTCGCGGAGCTGAAAGTGCGCGGCCGAATACAAAGAAAGGCCTCGGGCTTATGGACTGTTCATTGTGATCTACTGAAATCGGCCTGAGCTGTGCTACGGGCCCGCGCCATGCCTGAAGTTCAGTCCGTCATCATTGCTAAAAAAGGCTTTCAACGCATCCGCCAAGGTTACGTTTGGGTCTTTCGTTCCGACATCGAAAATGACAACGGCGCCGAGCCAGGCGCGATCGTTAAAATCATCGATCGAGGTAATAACTTTCTCGCTTACGGCTTCTACAGCCAATCCGAGCTGGCGCTCCGTGTGCTCACACGGGAGGACCGCTTCCCGGACCGCGCGTTCTTCAAAGAACGTTTGGCGCAAGCGGTGCAGCGTCGCGCGCGTTACTTGGACCCTCGGCGTGATGCCATGCGTGTGGTGCACGGCGAGGCGGACATGCTTCCTGGATGGCTCGTCGATAAGTTCGGGGACGCGTTAGTGGTGCAGTCATTGTCACTCGCGAGCGATCAACGCGAGCCTATGTTCATCGAGCTACTCATCGAGCAGTTCAAGCCAAAAAGTGTGGTTGTACGTGATGATGGCATGACACGCGAGTACGAAGGCCTCGAAGATCGCAAAGGCCTTGCCTACGGCACTGAGTCGCGCGCCGCGTTCCATGAGGGCGACGTGGCGTTCGAGATCGATTTGCTCGCCGACCAAAAAACGGGCGCGTTTCTCGACCAAT
This sequence comes from Myxococcota bacterium, assembly GCA_044359465.1. Lineage (GTDB taxonomy): Bacteria > Myxococcota > JADLHZ01 > JADLHZ01 > JADLHZ01 > JADLHZ01. The sequence continues at coordinate 3,897 of JBIKMD010000232.1, read as the reverse complement.
ATGAGAACCACTTGATGGCTTCGCACTACGCCAAGGGCGAAGCGGTCGACATGTTTTGTTACCACGGCGGCTTTGGCCTGCAGATGGCCAAACGTGCGACCAAAGTGACTTGCGTCGATCAAAGTGAGCTCGCCATCACGCGCGTCAAAGACAACGCCAAGCGTAATGGCTTGCACAATGTGACGGGCGTGACTGCAAACGCCTTCGATTGGATCCGTGAGCAGGAACAAAAGAACGCGCGCTTTGACACCATCGTGATCGACCCGCCTGCGTTTGCCAAACGCAAAAGCGCTGTCGATGCTGCGTACCGCGGCTACAAAGACCTCAATATGCGCGCGATGAAGTGCTTGGCCCCAGGCGGCATTCTCATCTCCTGTAGTTGCTCCGCCAAGATGACCAAAGATCTCTTCGAAGAGATGCTCATTGATGCGAGCCGTGACAGCAAACGCCGCATGCTCGTGCTCGAACGGCGCGGCGCGTCGCGTGATCATCCTGGCCTTGCGGGTGTGCCAGAGACCGAATACCTCAAGTGCTTTGTCTTGCAGGCCGTGGAGTAATCAGCGCTTAGCGGCGAGGAATTGCCCAAACCCGCGCGTTTTCCCCACGGCGCTCACCATGCCGTTCTCATCGAACGCCACGCGTCCATTCACCAGCACGGTCTTTACGGCGCCGTCTGAGCGGTTCACCATGCGTGTGAGGCCAAGCTCGGGTAGGGGTGCCTCGTGATAGGTCTCCAAGCGGTCGTCGAGGGCGCTGGGATCGATCACCACGAGATCTGCACGGTCGCCGATGCGTAATTTACCTGCATCGAGGCCTAACCAATCTGCGATCTCACCCGTGAGGCGCCACACCGCGCGCTCCATGGGCATGACTTGCTGATCTTTGACGAAACGAAGCATGCGCAGAGAAAAGCTATAGAACGCCATGTTGCGCAGATGCGCGCCGGCATCTGAGAAACCAATGAGCGCCGCGGGTTGTTTCATCATCCACGCGCGTTCTTTGGGCCGGTGGTTGGCGATCGTCATGCGCCAGCGAAACGCTGCGCCGTGCGTGGCTACCAGATCTAAAAATGTATCTGCGGGGTGCTGCTTTCGTTCATCTGCCACGGTGCCAATCGATTTGCCGACCGTGCTCGCGTCTGGGCAGGCGACAATCTGCGAGTCGTGAAAGTCGCGGTGCCACACGCGTGGTGACCAGCGTTTTTCGTAGTCTTGGCGAAAGCGTTTTCGGTACGCGGGGTCTAGCAGCAGCTCGGTGCGCGCTTTGGCCTGTGCAAGATGTAGCGCCGCCTCACCGGACGGGAATTCTTCGAACACCACCAGATCCATGCCGTCCGAATACACTTCGAACGGAACCGGCAGATTCTGCCAGCGCAGGTTCGCCCCGAGCACACGATTGAAGAGCGAGGTCACAAAACCAACGAGGCGATTGAGGCCCGGATTCGCCTTGGGATCAGCGAGTGTGATGAGCGTGGTACGTAGCGCGCGTCCAAACAAGCCGGCGCTTTCTAAGAGAAACAGCGCTACGTTAATCTTGGTCACCAAATTCGGCGCAGACTGGAGAATAGCGCCACGCTTGCGTAGGGTGCGATTGAGACGGCGAAATTCGTTCAAACGCGCGTAAGTCGACGGTAAACACGCGCTGCGGTGGCGATCGCCGTCTACTTTGTCCCATGGATTCGTCATGCCGGAGAGCCCGAGCAAACCAGCGTTGAGTCCCTCGTTCAGCCAACGCTCCATGGCTTGTAACTCGGCTTCGCTTGGCTGTGTTTTGGGATCAACGGCGCGCGTGAGGCCGAGCACTTTGACGCGCAGGTCCGAGTGACCAAGGAACGCGCATACGTTTGGCCCAAGTGGCTGCGCGTTGAGAAAGTCCACGTACCCTTGGGGCGTCGACCAGGTCTTCTTCTCTTTTAGAAGCGGGAGCACGGCAGCCCGCGGCACGGATTCAACGCGCGTGAACAAGTCCGAGCAGTCCTCGGCGTCAGACAGAATCGTGCTGATCGAACAACTACCAACGGTCACTGTGGTGACGCCGTGACGCAGCGATTCAGAGAGCGCTGGCGCCGCGATGAGCTCGGCATCGTAGTGGGTGTGAAGGTCCAAAAATCCGGGCGTGATCCACTTGTTTGTCGCGTCAATCACACGCTGCGCCTGCAAAGGCGTCTCGCTGATCGCCGCGACCTTGCCGTCGCGAATGCCAATACTCCGCACCAGCGCTTTGGCGCCCGTTCCGTCGAAGAACAAACCGCCATTGATCGCCGTCTCGAAGATAATGGGGGCTGGCACCATGATTTGTTCAACCTTTGGACAGTTCGCTGGGACACGTAGGTGTACCGAAACTGGACAAAATCATGGTACCTGAGCGCACTATCTTTTGAAAAGTTTAGTGAGGAAGTTGCCTTCGTTTTTGACGGGGGCGTGTTTGGCGCTGTCGGCGCGCATGGCCATGAGGCGCAGCTCGCGCTGTGCGTGGATGTTTTTTGGGTCTAGGTCTAGGCACTTTTGCAGCATGCTACGCGCCTTGGTGTTGTCACCTTCGGCTTTGTAGATGCGGCCCATGCACTCATAGGCGCGCGCCAGCTTGGGGTTGAGCTCGAGGGCTTTTTGCGCAGCAGTAATGGCAGGACCTGGGTTCTTCTCTACGAAATAAAGCGCAAGACCGTAGACGGCCCAGAACTCGGATTCGCCAGGGTTGATGCTCGTGGCTTGTGTTAGCTCTTTGAGCGCCGCCTCAGGCTGGCCGCGCTCGAGCAGCTGTTCACCGCGTGTGAAGGCCGCTTCGGCCTTCATGATCTCGGCCACGTCGGTTGGTAGGCCCTTTTTTTTGCGGTCCAGGATCGCGTCGTAGTCTGCGCGCTTGGCTGCATCGGTCAGGACTGATTGGGCTTCAGAGATTTGCGCGAACAAGCTTTCGAGCTGTTCTTTTGCCTCGTCCCCGATCGCGAGCTTACCGAATCGGTCGGTGTGCCACTTCTTGGCCATGTCGAAGTACTTCTTGCGAATCTCGTCGGCCGTGGCCTTTTCACTCACGCCAAGTAACTCATAGTGGCTCAGCGCTTTTTGTTTTTCGAACGCTTCGCGGATCTCTTTGCGCGCGGCGAGCACGTTCGGATCGAGCGCTACGTCACTGACTTCTTCTTTTTGTAGCAGCCCCATCATTTCGACGGGGGTGCCTTTCATGCGTGCGAGCAACCCAGCTTTCAAACTGAGCTTGTAGCTGCCACTCGTTTCGTCGAGCGAACGCTTCACGACGAGCTCGACGAGCCCGCGCAGCGCCATGAGCGTGTCTGGCTCACTCACTTTGCCGGCATCGATGATCGCCTGCTCCACCGGCACCTTTTTGTCTCGCGCGAGCTGAAGCACTGCGGCTTTGTCTTCAGCTTTGAGTTTTTTTCGCGCGATCAAAAGGTCAAGCAATCCCTCGCCAGGGACGCCACTCTGGGCAGAGAACGCCTTGCCTTCATCAAAAAACAGGCGGCGTTTGCGGCCGGCGAAGTCGAAATCAATGAACCCAGAGACATGTTCGCCAAGGACGCGCATGAACAAGCGTCTGACGCTTCCTTCACCTTCTAGTGGTCCTGACTCTGGTAGTGGCATGGTTTCTTGCTCGGGAGCAGGGGTTGCGTTACAGCGCAGCCAGCGTGCGAGTCAAACCAGTCATCGTTGGTTTGAGCCTAGGGCTCACTCTCTGGGTTACCCTTTCCACGATCATTTCCGCACGCAGCGCGACGCAAATCAAAGATTTGCGCGCAGATATCCAGAAAAAAGAAGAAGAGAACGAACGTCTGAGCCGAGAAATAGACGAGCTCAAAAACAAGCTACGCGCCATTTCTGAGCGCCCAGACGTCAAAGAAAAACTGATCCGAGAAGAGACCGGCTTCGTGCGTTCCGACGA
>JBIKMD010000231.1:0-6529 GCA_044359465.1 Myxococcota bacterium | reverse complement strand
TTTTCTCCTGACTTTTCCTGCACTCGCCTCACCAAGCCCAAGAGCGTGCACACCGCCGCAACTCGACGTCGCCAAGCTATATGGAAAAAATCCGCGCGAAGTGCGCGCTTTTTTGTCCCCAAGTTTGGGCCCACCGGTCGTCGAAACCAACCAATTGCCGGATGGTGGATCCTTCGCCAGACTAGACGTCGCCGACCAACAAGACGGCGTGAGCCAGCGCTTTGCCTGGGGCGGCAGCGAAGGGTCCGTGGAGATTGTGTACCAGCGGGGACGCGCTCACTTGGTGTCCGTGCGGCTCGAGGAATACGAGACTATCGTGCGTTCACGCTCAGTGCAGCCGTGCAAGCCCTGGACGAAAGAAGCGCTAGCGGCGCGGGCGGGGCTCAAACTGCCAAATAAACCGTCGAACACACGCCAAGCCCAGGGCCAACTCACCCTGCGCTTCGACATTGCTACGACGCAGAAAAAAACAGCCGACTGGGTCGTACGCATGCGCTGCGCCGGGAACGACAACAAGTGCGTGGACGTCAGCGTGTACTTTCCCCTCCACGTGCCACCGGGCGAAGAATCGCGGGCCTCGCTGCAACAGATCCAGCTCACGGGCGCCGTCGCCACCACGCCCATCGCACCCGTCGCGCCGCCCCCTCCAGCGCGCTCGAGGCTAGACCTCGGTGAAAATGTCGCCTCGACTGGGGCTCGCCGTCCGTTGAAATCCAATTGAATTAAGTCACGAACTGGGCGATGCGGCCGCCCTATGGCAGCAAAAACGCTTGGTGAACTCCTGGAAGACACATCACGACGTGAGCGCGTCGTAGATGATTGCGTGCAACTGATCGATCAAGAAGTCGAAAGAAAAGGCGGCTTCTCGGGCCTCGGCATCAAAGCCGCTTACAAGGTCGTCAAAGCGATCAAGAAAGGCATCATCAAAGAAAGCGTCTCAACGTTGCTCAATGGTTTCATTGACAAGCTCGAGCCGTACTACGTGCGCTACCTTGCCGCCGGCGGCAGTGAGCCGTTCTCAGTCTTGCTCAACAAGGAGCCGGCAAACGTCGCGGATGCATTGCTTTCGTTTACTGATGACAAGGCCAAAGCCGCCACCAACGAAACCATGAAAAAAGCCTATAACGGCCTGCGCCCGTCGGCCAAAGAGCATGTCCAAGCCGCCGTGCCTGCGCTCGGCAAAGTCATCGATAAACACTTGTCCGAGGCCAAATGAGCACGAAAATCTACACCAAACGCGGCGACACAGGTGAGACTGATCTTTACGGCGCGGGCCGCGTCACCAAAGACGATCCGCGCGTCGAGGCTTACGGCACGGTAGACGAGTGCAACTCGGCACTCGGTATTGCCCGCCAGCAGCTCGCAAAAGACACGCGTTTGCGGCCAATCGAAACGATCGTCGCTCGCCTGCAAAACGAAATGTTCTGCGTGGGCTCGGAGCTCGCCGCGCCGGGCATGATCGACAAGATGCCCATCGTGCAAGATGAGCATGTGCTGGCGCTGGAAAAAGAGATCGACGCCTTCACCGCAGACCTGCCGGTCCTCAAACACTTCATTTTGCCGGGCGGAAGCGAAGCAGCGGCCACCTTGCATCACGCACGCACGATCTCGCGCCGCGCGGAGCGCCTCACGGTGTGCCTCGTGCGCGAGCACGGCGTGCGCAACGACGTGCTCACCTACTTGAACCGTCTGAGTGATCACCTCTTCGTGCTTGCACGTGCGGCGAACCACAAACTCGGGGTTGCCGAAACCGAGTGGATTGGCCGCACTTAGTCACGCTAGCTGTCCAATCGCCCTAGGTCCTTGTACCTGGCCCCACTTGGCCTTCAGCCCGAACGCGAACCTCTACGCACACGCTCGCCAGCGACACATGTCTTCGCCTCAGGGAACCCTCCTCAAGTGAGAAGGTCTAGACGCTTAGGTTCCCTGGAAGCGCACTCACTTCTCCGTTACACTGGCCGCTCGCACCGAACCGGTGCGTGTAGGAGTGGTGTCCATGGCAGACCGTCGAATTGGTATTGTGCTCGCGCTTGTGCTCGCCGGTTGCCCTAGTGGCCAGACCCGCACCAACCAACCTTTCCGCGCGGCCTGCGAAACAGACGCAGAATGCGCAAGCAAGCGGTGTTTGCCGGGTCTCGATGACACCAGTTTCTGCTCGCAAGAATGCGGCCTCGACCTCGATTGCGCCAACGAAGACAGCCTCTACTGCTGTGAGCGTCTGGGCGAGAAGTCGTTTTGCACGCAGCCCGCCACCGCCATGTGCCGCCTCGCGGCGCTCGGTGATGGCTGCCAAGGCGCGAACGATCCCTTCTGTGCACGCTCCCAGTTGTTTTGTGCGGACGCCGGCGGACGCAACGTGTGCACGCGTGAGTGTGTCACCGCCGCTGACTGCTCCGAAGTGCGCGGGGCGGTCTGTGCACCGATCGCGGGAGGCCAAAGCGCGTGCATTCCGCCTGACATCAACAACCTCGAACGATTGACCTCGAACTGCGCGGGCGATCGTGACTGCACCAATCCCGGTGAGATTTGTCAGGTGCTGCTCGATAATGATGTCGATCCCCGCACCTACGTCACCGTGTGCACGTCCAGCCAAAAATACGGAGAGCGCGCCGCCTACGCGCAGTGCAATGCCACACGCCAATGCGATCGTTTTTTCTGCGTGGATGGCTCGTGCCCAGCGATCTGCACGAACGACTCGCACTGCCGTCCTGGCTTTGTCTGCGAACCTGTTGGACTACCGGTGCCCACGGCCGACGGCGCGGTGAGCGGCAACACGTCCGTGGTGGGTCTGTGCTCACCGCAAACAGGCTCCTACCGTCCATGCGACTCCTCTGCGAGCAGCTGCCCTGGCACTGAGACCTGCCAAATTACCGTGAACTACGACGGCGGGGGGCGCAACGTGTGCCGCGCGCCAGCGACCGTCACGTCGACAACCCCGCCAGTCTCGGCAAGCTACGCCAAAGTGGATGAGGCCTGCTCTCGTTTGGTGGACGAAGACGCCAATGAAGACACGCCGTCGACATGGACGCTGGTGAGCGGCGAGATCAAGCTCTGCGAATCTGTCATGTGCCTCGCCCCTGGCTACTGCAGCGCTGTTTGCAAGACAGACACGGATTGCGCGCCTGGTCCAAGCGGCCCAACCGGCAACGATTTGGTCTGCACCTACGAGCCATTCGCGACCCACTGTGAACGCTCGCTCGGCGCGGGCGCAGCGCTCGGCGCGGCATGCTCCGGTTCGAGCCTCAGCGTTGCCGACGCCCAATGCGCATCCGCCTTCTGCACAGGCGGCGTCTGTACGGCGCGCAAAGCAGAGGGGCAAACATGCCAACGCAGCGCTGAGTGCCGTTCGTTTGCCTGCCTCGAAAGCAAGTGCGCCAAGACCTGCCGCTCCATGAGCGATTGCAGCGCCGGTTTTGTATGCGAGACCACTGCGCAGATTCTCGATCTCTTTGGCACATCAACGCTCGAAGACGACGCGGTGGATTTGCCATCATTCTGCACGCCGCTACCGGGCGTAGACGGAACCGTTTGCCCACAGAACGCTTGCGGACCCGGATTGATCTGTCGCCCGATTGGCAGTCCAGATGGCGGCCTAACGGGTCTGTGCGCGTCACCGAATACAGGTGCTGCGGTGGGTGAAGCGTGCGAGCAGGACGCCCAGTGCCAGACCAAGCTCTGCCTTGGCCCCGTTGGAAGCCGCAAGTGCTCGACGGTTTGTATTGACGGCGGCGATTGTTCAGGCGGCACCCGCTGCACGCCCATCACTTTGACCGGTACTGCGCCGGTCAAAGTCTGTCTTGGCGCCATTGCAGGCGTGACGCTCGATGACGATGCCGCTTGCACGCAAGACGGGGCGTGCAAGTCAGGGATCTGCGCGGAAGGAAAATGCGCCACCTTGTGCCCACGTGGCATTGCGCTTGGCAGCGACTGTACCGTTGGCAGACCCTGCGCGCTCGCCGCGTTGTCCATGCAGTCGAGGCTCACGAATGAGCGCTACGACGATGCGTTTGGTTATGTGGCAGCCTGCATCACCGGAGCCGTTGGCTTCACAGGCGACGTCACCACCTGCGCAGCGCCAAAACAATTCGTGTTTCGTCCGAATGGCAGTGCGCTGGTTGGCGCCTGTGTGACGCCCATCCCATCAACGCTCGCCGAGGACGCTGCTTGCCAAGCTGGTAGCGAGTGCCAAAGCGGCCTCTGCGTAGACAATAAATGCAGCAAGCCATGCGCGACGACACCTGCGGATTCCTGCGGCGCTACGCTCAAGTGTGACATCAAAGCACGCGCGCAGCTCGGCTCCAACAATGGCGTGACCGCGGTTGTGCCAGCGTGCCGCGCGACGTGCACTGCGGATGCCGCGTGCGGCGCAAAGGGCGTCTGCGAGCCTGACGACCTAGATCCCATGACGCCACGTTTTTGCCGAGCCACGTGCGCGGCCGACAAAGACTGCGCTGCAGGCCAAACCTGTTCTCCAGAGGGCAGTCCGCCTCGCTATTGTTTGCCGTGATTCTAGTTTTCCTACTTGCCATCTCTGGCTGGGAAGTTGTTCGAGCTGACGCGCACCATGTCGTGGAACGACGAGAGCGTGGCGATGGTTTCGTTGAGATCCGTGTTTCGACGATCACCGATGTACCTGCGCAGCAAGTCGCGACCGCGTTCTGGATGCGCCGAACGCCCGCCTCTAAGGCGATCAAGAAGTACGATCTCATCCTGCAGGACGAGACGCAGAAGATTGTCTACCAGCAGCTCAAGATGCCGATTGTCAAAGACCGCGACTACACCGTTCGTATTGAACGCTATGTCGATGAGGCGAGCGGTCTGTACCAATTCAACAGCAAATGCCGCTCCGATCTTGGTCCCCCGCCGAACGACGATCATGTGCGCGTGGTTGACTGTACAGCGCAGTACTCAGTCGAACGTGGTGCTGACGGCAAGACACACGTCACCTACACCGCGTTTGCCAACGCCGCCGGTCGGCTCCCGATTTGGATCGTGAATGCGCTCGCGCCAAAGGCGGCGGCGGATGTTCTCGACAAGATGATCGAAGAGGCCAAAGCGCTAAACGCATCCAGCCCGAGGCACTGACCTACACAACCTAGGCTGGCGTTAAGTGTCAGTGGCGCTGATGACGTCGCGAATGAGCGCATCGAGCGTGGATCGCGCGACAGGTTTTTGCAGCACGCGCCCCGGAAACACTTGCATGAATGCCGCCGCCTCTTCGTTGATGGCGCCGCCCGAGATGATCACGAATTGCTGCGCTTTGATCACACCCTCTCGCATGAGAGTGCGGTAGACGTCCTGACCTGACAAGCCCGGCATTGTCAGGTCACAAAGCACGAGGTCTGGCGTGTGCGCGCGAACCAGCGCCAGCCCTTTTTCAGGCTCTGTCGCGGTGAGGACCTCGTGGCCAGACAAGAACGCGGAGAAGAGTCTCAGCAGCACCGGTTCGTCATCGATCACCACCAAGCGCAAGCGTTTTGTCTGAGGGCTTGGGGGCGGTATTGGTTCCGTTCTTACAGGGGCAGCGACTGCGCTGGTCGTGACGGGAAAGAACACGGTGAAACGGGAACCCGAGGGACTCGAGGTCACCTCAATGTGGCCGCCATGCGCAGTGACGATGCTGCGACAAATTGCGAGCCCAAGCCCCGTGCCGCTCCCAGGCGGCCGCGTGGTGAAAAAGGGCTCGAAAATATGCGGAAGGATCTCCGGCGGGATGCCACCACCCGTGTCTTCGACTTCCGCCACGACAAAGCCACCTTGCGCGTACGTTCGCACGGTCACACGCTTTGCAGCCGATGTACCGTCGCTGAGACTGCGCGCGGCGTTGACGATGAGATTGACGAACACTTGCCCGAGCTTGGCTGTGTTTCCTTCGATCGCAGGCAGCTGTCCGAGATCGAGCGCGAGCTGCCCACGTGTGTCCAATTCACGCGCTGTCATGCGCGCTGCGAGTGTCAACACTTGATTGAGATCGACAGCATTCTCAAAACTTTCCCGAGGCGATGACAAAACGCTCAAGTCTTGCACAATCGAACGAATGCGCTCCGCGCCCACTCGCACATCCTGCAGTACCGGCCGACTCTGCGGAGGCAGTGCAGCATCAGCAAGCAACTCGACGCCTGCCGCGATGAACATCAACGGATTGTTGATCTCGTGCGCAACGGAGGCCGCAATCTGTCCGAGCGATAGCGCGCGCTCAGACGCCGCTAGCGTTCGTTCGCGCTTTCTTCGTTCCGTGATGTCACGAACGGCAAACAAAACCATATCCCGCCCTGGGATGGGCGTGGTGACAATCTCGATGTCAGTGACTGCGCCGCTGGGTCCAAGATGCAACTCGCGCGCCCCGGCGTTTTGCAAAGCGTGATCGATCTGCGCTTGTTTTTGCGGCAAAAAACAGTCGCGCACGGGCCGCCCCACGACAGCGTCAGGAGACAGCAGTGCTTGAAACGCTGGCGAGCATTCGATCAGAATACTGTTGCGGGTCACCGCGAACGCGTCAAAGGTCACAGTGAAGGCTTGGCGAAATTGG
>JBIKMD010000230.1:0-6535 GCA_044359465.1 Myxococcota bacterium | reverse complement strand
TTCAGCAGACCGCCCGTCAGCTTGGTCAGCTTGGGGGCATCCATATTTGGGTAGGCTGCGAGCGCCTGCAGCGCTAAGTCTTCGCTCATTGATGTGCGGGCTATCAGCCCGTGCACTGGAAGAAAAGACGCGGCTTAGCTAAGGCGTTCCACCCTATGATCATCTTGCTCAAGGCCGATGTCGATCCGCAAAGCGCCGAGGTCGAACAAGTCATCGCCGAGGTTCAAAAATATCCCGGTGTGCACGCCGAAAAGATCGTCATGCAAGGCGCGACGCGGCGGCTCGTAGAAGTGCATTTGATTGGGCCAACCGCGGCCGTTCCCGTGGAAGCTTTCAGCAGCTTCGCCGTGGTGGAACGCGTCGTTCGCGTCAGCGAACGCTACCGCACGATTGGTCGCCACAAAGGCCAAGCGCCGTCCTTTCAGTTCGAGCACAACGGTGTGGGCTTTTCGCAGGATAGTTTTCATATCTTCGCAGGTCTGTGCGCCGTCGACTCCAAAGAATCGGTCGAAGAGACCATGCGCGCCCTTCAAGACGTGGGCATCACCACCACCCGAATGGGCGCCTACAAACCGCGCACGAGCCCTTATGACTTCCAGGGTCACGGTGCAGCATGTTTGCCCTATGTGTTCGAACTGGCCGGAAAATACGGAATCAAGGTGGTCTCCATGGAAGTGATGCATGAAGCACACATCCAGCAGATCAAAACCGCGCTCGCAGAAACTGGAAATCCCACCACGGTGATGCTCCAAGTTGGCACTCGCAACGCCCAAAATTTCGAGCTGCTGAAAGCGATTGGCCAAGAACGCATGCCGGTTTTGTACAAGCGCGGCATGGGCATCACCCTCGAGGAATCCCTGAACGCGTGCGAGTACATTGCGGCGTGCGGCAATCGCGATATCGTGTTCTGCTTGCGCGGCATGAAAACGAGCTTCAGCGAACCTCACAGAAACTTCGTGGATTTTGCCCACGTCCCTGTCGTCAAACGGCTGACCCGCATGCCCGTGTGTGTCGATCCTTCGCACTCAGTGGGCCGTAAAGACATCAATACGGATGGGCTCGCTGATATTCATCACGTGACTGCACAAGGTGTGGTCGCCGGAGCCAACATGGTGCTCGTCGACATTCATCCACGGCCAGAAAAAGCGCTTTGTGATGGTCCCCAGGCGCTCTCGCTCCACGAGCTCGAGCACTTCGTAGCAGACGTCGAGATCACGCGCTGCGCGTACCAAGAGCGTGTGAAGCTGGCCAAGGCATCACTCAATGCTTGAACGGTTTGCCAAGCGCGTTGCGTCTTTCTCGGTAGAACGTCCGTGGCTCGTGATTGGCCTGTTCGTGGTGCTCAGCGCGCTTGCGAGCTTTGGCGCATCGCGGCTCGGCATGCACCTCAACTATTTGGACCTGCTGCCAGAGACAGACGAGGCGGTCATCGACCTACGCTTCGTCATGAAGAAGGCTGGAAGCGAAGGCTATCTCATCACCAGCATCACCGGTGGTGCGCGAGAAGATCGTTTGGCGTTTGCGCAAGCATGGACCAAACGTCAGGCGGAGATGCCAGAGTTTCGCTATGCCGAATACCGTTACGATGTGGCCTTCTTTCGCAAACACGCTGCGTCTCTGCTGCCACTGGAGACACTAAAAACGCTTGATGCCGAGTTAGACAAACGCATCAAGGCGGCGGTCGGCAGCAAGCTGGACCTCGGTCTCGACGACGAACCAGCCCCCCCGGCAAAGGTGTCCAAAGAAGACGAGGAAGCGCTCGAAAAATCGATTCGTGCGTATGAAAAAGATCTCCCCAAAGAGCTGATCGAGGACGACGCCAAGACGAACCTCTTCACGCTCGCCAAACCTGCCATCGCCGCCACCAACATTGCGGCGGTCACCACGGCGCTCGAGAAGATCTACAAAGAAATCGCGACGCTCAAAGCGACGTCGCCTCGTTACGCAGGGCTGAACGTGCGTCTTGGCGGCCCCATGGTCTTTCAAAAGGCTTTTGACGACGGCATCCGCGGCGACCTCGGCAGTATCTCGCTTCTCGCGCTCATTCTGTCCGCGTTCTTCTTGCTCGTTGCGACGCGCCGCCCGCTGGCATCACTCGCTATTTTGCTGCCTATCGCCATCGCCATCACCACCACGCTGGCACTCGCAGCAGCAACGATCGGTCACCTGACGATCATCAGCGGCACGCTCGTCGCAGTGCTCCTCGGCCTTGGCGTCGAGTTCGGCATCCACTTGGTGCTGCGAACCTCCGAAGCGCGTGCGCATATGCCAATGAAAGATGCACTGATGGAAGCAGTGCCTGAAACCATGGAGGGTGCGTTCTCCGGCGCGATCACCAACGGCGCCGCGTTCTTGGTTTTGGTCCTCTGTCAATTTGCGGCGTTTCGCGAATTTGGTGTGATTGCGGCCATGGGCATCATTTTGTCCTGGTTGTTCAGCTACGCGTTGCTACCGGCCATGCTGCTCGTGATCGATCGCATGAAACCAGGCTGGGCCGTTCGACCTGGCAGCATCAACGACAAACCGCTCGTGCTTCCACGCGGTCTCGTGCTCGGCATCGTCGTGGTCTTTCCACTCATTAGTGTGTACGGCGCGTGGAGCATCAAAGACGTCAAAGTGGAGCGGAGCTTTCTAGCGCTCCACGGTGACATCAATCCCGACCCGGTCGGCTTCGAAGTGGCGAAAGCGATGGACCAATCGCTCACGCCCGTCATCGCGTGGGTCCACAACATTGCCGACGCAAAGAAGTTCGAAGCGATCATCGACGAGGTGCGCAAAGCAGACAAACACCCCGTCTCGCCCAGTATTTCTAGCAGCATTTCACTTGGCCGCGTGACCCACGATGATTGGCCGGAGCGTGAGCGGGTGCTTGCGCACGTCAAACAACTGCTCAAACGTGTGCCCGCAGAAACGCGTCAGAACATGAAGGCGCGCATCGACGAGCTGGAAACGGCCATCGATGCACCAAGAATCACGGCGGCACAGATTCCGCCGGAGTTCACGCGCAAGCTCACCTCACTCGATGGCGACGGCACCTTCGTTTTGCTCGGCCCAGCACACTCCGTGCACGACGCGGACGAGCTCGATGCCTTTGTGGCGCGGGTCGACGAGGCGCTCGCTATTGCGCGCAGCCGCGGCCTGGAAGTGCGCGTGATGAGCGAAAACCGCATCGCCGTTCGCATTTTCCGCCAAGTCTTCGCTGACGCGCCCTTCATCGCGTGGGCGGCCTCTCTTGTGGCGCTGCTTACCTTGTTCGGACTTCTGCGTAGCGTGCGCGAGACCTTGCTCGTGTTTACGCCTATTGCACTCGGCATGCTCGCGATGGTGGCGTTCATCGTGCTCTACGGCGTGAAGCTCAACTTCTTCAACATGGCCGTGATCCCGAGCATCTTCACCGTGGCCATCGACAACACTGTGCATCTCTACCACCGCTACCGCGAAGAAGGCCGTCGCATGATGCCCATGATCTTGCGGCACACGGGCGCAGCCGTGCTCATTGCCACCTGCGTAAACGCGTCGGGTTACGGCCCCACGCTCATGTGTCATTTCTACGGTCTGAAAAGCCTCGGCATCGTGGCCAGCTTTGGCATGTTAGGCATGCTGCTCTCGACGGTCGTCTGGTTCCCCGCCCTGCTCATCCTCATGCCGGAACAGCGGCACGACAAGTAGCCTCACACGCTCGGCATGCGCCTAGTCGTAGAGGACCTCAAAGCGGCAGCTCGGCTTATCGTCGACAATGCGTTCATCGTGGCGCGTGACCTCGAGTCCCTTAGCGCCAGACATGGTCAAGGTTTGAAAGATGAAAGCCTGAAGAAAGATGGGATAGATCTTATAAGGATGGAAGTCGTGCAGCTCGACGACGACCAGGTTTTTCTCGCCCCGCTTCTGCTTCTTGGACGCTACCAGTTTCGCGAAGTCGTAGTACTGATCCCAGACCTTGGCGGTGCGATCCAGAATCAACGATGGCGTGCCTAGGCGAAGCCAGAACTTGTAAACCGTGCCAAAATCACGCTCGCAGTATTTACACGCGATCTCGAACAGCTTGTTCTCGTCACGTGCGACGAGTTGGTCGTACACCCCCTCGAGAAACGCAAACCAATCTGCATAGTTGACCCACTCAATCGCGAGCAACTTGCGACCGAGCAAAGCACGCGCGGACGGAGGCAAGGTGGCGATCATGGCGTCAACACGCGCATCGCCGAACACCTCTCTCGTGACGGCAATCGTATTGTTCACGTTGGCGGCTTTTGTATTACCGGAACGCTCCATGTCTTGGAGTCTCGCACCAATACGCCGGCGTTGCGATGAAAGTGATCGCTGCGCTACAAAACGCCGACGTAGGGAATGTTGCGGTACAGGCCGGCGTAGTCGAGGCCAAACCCGACGACGAACTCGTTCGGAATGACGAAACCCTTATAGGCAATATCGATCTTCGTTTTGGCGTTTTCTGGCTTCTCGAGCAGCGAGCAAATCTTCACGCTCGATGGGCTGCGGGTCTTCAAGAAGTCGAGCAGGTACTGCATGGTCAGGCCGGTATCGATGATGTCTTCGACGATGAGCACATGCTTGTGGTCGATCGGCTTGCTCAGATCGTTCGTGATCTTCACAACGCCGCTGGTTTTGGTCTCGTCGCCGTAGCTGGAGAGACCGAGGAAATCGACTTGCATGGGCAGATCGATGGCGCGGACGAGATCCGCCATGAAGATGAAGGACCCCTTCAAGATGCCCACCACAATCAGGTCTTTGCCTTTGTAGTCGCGCGTGATCTCGGCGCCGAGCTCTTGAATGCGGGCTGCGATTTTTTCTTTTGAGAAGAGAACGCGTGCTTCTTTGTATTCGGTCATCGTCACACCCAAGAATTGTT
Organism: Myxococcota bacterium; assembly: GCA_044359465.1. Taxonomy (GTDB): domain Bacteria; phylum Myxococcota; class JADLHZ01; order JADLHZ01; family JADLHZ01; genus JADLHZ01. The sequence continues at coordinate 1,671 of JBIKMD010000230.1, read as the reverse complement.
GAGCAGCTCGCCCAGACCGCCAAGGCCCGGCACGATGTATTGTTTTTCGTTCAGGCCTTGTTCGCCGGCAGTTCCGAGGGGCTTTTGCAGCACCTCATCGCTCGACATGCCGCGATCGAGACGCACCGCGTACACGATGACGTCTGGATGGTGCTGTTGCATGTGCGCGATGTACTCAGGCGTCACGATCAAATTCATCGCGACGTATTTTTTGGCCGGACCCGGCACGTCTTTTTTGTAGATGTCGATGGTCGCCGCGAGGGAGCCACCGGTTGCGCCCATGGGATCAGGGATGAGCACCATGGCATCTTTGACCGTGCCGCCGATCTTGCTACCTGCGTAGTTGGTCCCTACGACTTGGCCGTGATCATTCGTCTTGCGATTGATGTACACGTGATCTTGACGCACCCGCGCTGGATTGAGCAGCTCGCCAAGGAACTCGAAACACACCTGCGCAGAGAGCGTGCCCGCGCGCGCCACATCGACGACGGCAGTTTCCGTCTCCGGATCGACAAGCTGGCCAACGAACACCGCTTTGTCCGTGAACTGCGTCATGCGCGTGGGGACTTGCGCGATCACACGCGGAAACTCCGCAGCGACCACGTAACGGATCAGGCCGGAGTAGATGTCACGCACCAAGCGGTTGGAACGCGACACACTGGTGGTTTGGCGTGACAGCTCGGCGAGCTCGCTGAGCAACACCACGTCCGCGAGCAAGTGGAAGTTCTTGCCGTAAGGGTGTTTCAGCTCAGGGATCGAATAGTGCAGGTCGTTATAGATTGTTTCGGACACGTTAACCCTGGTGCTTGTCTGGCTCGGCAGTGTGCTTGACCTTGACCGCCATGGGGCGCGGCAAGAAATCGATCTGCGGATTTCCGTTTGGCTCGTGGCAGCGGCGGCAGCGCGCTTCATACGATTCAGCCGCGCCTACGAGCACCCGGCCAGCCTCTGCAGTGAGACGCTGCGTGCGATTGGCTGGACCGCCGCAGGTGACACAAACCGCGTTGAGCTTGGTGATGCTCTCGGCAACCGCGAGCAGCGCCGGCATGGGCTCAAAGGGCTCGCCGCGGTAGTCTTGATCCAGGCCAGCCACGATCACACGCGCACCGCGGTCTGCGAGCATTTGGCACACGCGCACCAAACCTTCGCCGAGAAACTGCGCCTCATCGATACCAACGACCTGCGTTTTGGGATGCAACTTGGCGAGAATGTCTTCCGCGCGGTGCACGAGGTCGCTGTGCAGCCGGTTGTCCGAATGCGAGACGATCTCTTTTTCCCCGTAGCGATCATCACGCGCAGACTTAAAAATCTGCACGCGCTGACGCGCAATGGCGGCTAGCTTCAGCCGGCGAATGAGCTCTTCTGTTTTCCCTGAAAACATCGAGCCACATACTACTTCGATCCAGCCCGAATTCGGTCGCTGCGCCCAGCCGAAGGTCATCGTTGCTCCGAGTAGTGAACATTTCGTCGCCCGGCCTTGCGGCCGAACCAACCCGCGCGTCCTTACAGACTCGCAGCCGATCCGTAAAGGGACATTGGAGGAACGAGGCGGTGGTAGGTGCCACCAAGCCAGTCGTCCAGCCAGGTAGTGTAGGACGGGGAACGCACGGAACCGTCGATACCTCCGGCGACAGAGGTGTAGGCGCAGTCTTCGCCGAGGTCCGCGACAAA
>JBIKMD010000229.1:0-6540 GCA_044359465.1 Myxococcota bacterium | reverse complement strand
AAATTCTTCCGTGTTTGCGCAATGAAGCTTTCGCGAAATGCGCGTGACAGCCTTGATAAAAACGTTTTCACCAACTTCACCCACGCCTCCACCTCATCCTGCGTAGGAATAGAATCGAGTCGCCGACCATATGCAGCGGCGGCCTCTTTGTTTCCGGGCGGCAGACTATCGAATGCGATTCGTTCAATCAGCGCTCGTTCGTTTTTGTCGAGGCGTCCGTCAGCCCAGGCGACAAGCACATTTGGAAACACATGCAGGTGCATGCGAAGCTCGTTTGCCCGTTGCAAGAGATCGTTCGTGGCTCTGTTATTCATGGTCGACTCATCCTTTGTAACGTTGTTTAGTTAGATGCGACGGCAATGGCGGACCAGCGATGGTTCGGGTGTACCTTCACGAGCTCGTTTAGCTCAGCGAGCGCGAGCGATTGGCTTGGCTGTAAGAGAACGAGCACCGAGCGTGCGCGTGCGAAGGTTGGATCGGTGGAGAGCGCCTGCTCCAAGTGTCGCGTTGCGGCCGCAGCGTCTTTGCGTCGTTCAAGCGAAGCGACTGCACGGTAGAACGCGACCAGTGAGTCGTGCGTGCCACTCCGTGACAGCTCTGTCACGGCCGCGTCAAACGCATTCCAATTCCCAGTCGCAACCGCGCGCTCCGCGACCAACGCGATCTCCAGCGTACTCGTTGCCTCTTTTGCGCTTGCGTAGTGCTGAGTGCGAGGCCCTTCTCCCTCTCGGTTTTGGCCTGCGTCCGCAGTTGCACACTAGCCAGTTTGAGCCGCTTAGACACGCTCTGCAGGCGTGCGAATCCCATGCGTTGCACGCCGCCAGACATGTCGTACCAGGTTCTGAGCGCCGCCCTCGCAGCCTGTTCATGTATGCGCGCGGCGAGTACATCCACGAGCATCGCCGTCAGAAGATGCGACTCCGCCGCAGCCAAGAGGCGGTACGCTTCGACGTCGGTTTGGCGCGATGAATCATTGATATTGAGCACGATTTCATCCAGCTCCGGCATGAGGCCACGTTGCTTTTCGATGGCTTGGGCCAGGCGTTCGGCTTCATCAATGCTTAGGCCATCCTGAGGGTTCGCACTGGCGACGAGAGGGTATGGCGCGTGCGCAGCACAACCCGAGACGGTTGCCAGACATGCGAAGACAAGCACAGCCGCGCGGAAACTCTGACGCGCGCGTTGGGTGCTGGTGCGACGCGCGACCATTCGCGCGGCCTCGACGGCTGACAAGGTGACGGCGCCTCGTGCGTCAACATGCACGGCCTCGGCAACCACGTCTGGTCCGCTGCCGAGCCGCAGCTCGACCCAGCAACGTTTGTCTGTGCCGCCGCGATCAGGCCCGTTTGCGTCTACGAGACGCACACGCGCTGAGCGAACCTCAGTGGCGTGAGTCCCAAGGGCAGAGGCGAGCACTCTTCGGACATAGCCTTCGAGTAGATGCGAATCAGCAATGTCTACGGTCGAGAAGGTCAGTTGCATGACGACACCACTTGCGTAGCGCGAGTGCGCCACAATGAAAGTACGATGGTCATCGTGAGCACTGTGCTCACGACGAGAAGCGAGATGAATGGAGGCACAGTGAGAATCTGTGCGAAGCACATTTTGAGACCCACAAAACCCAAGACAACGGCTAGGCCGTAGCGCAGGTAAACGAAGCGCCGGACGCTACCCGCGAGGAGAAAGTAAAGCGCGCGGAGGCCAAGCACTGCAAACACGTTTGATGTGAGCACGATGAACGGGTCGCGTGTGACAGCGAAGACCGCAGGGATAGAATCAACGGCGAAGACGACGTCGGTGAATGCAACCGCGAGGAGCGCAAGGAAAAGCGGCGTGGCGGACCACTTGCCAGTCGCACCTTTCACGAAAAACGCGGTTCCTGAAGCGCTCGTCACCGGAATGAGGCGTTTGAGAATGCGGACGGGAGCGCTGTCGCTGGCGTCGGCAGACATGTCGCCCTTGCTGAAGGCAAGCTTGAGCGCCGTAGCAACCAGGATCGCACCGAAAATATAGATAACGAAATGCGCCTTTGCCAAGACGGCAGTCCCCAGCGCAATGAAACCCGCACGCATGATGATGGCGCCGAGCACACCCCAAAACAGGACACGTTGCTGATGAGCGGACGGCACCGCAAATGCGGCAAAGATCATGACAAAAACGAACACATTGTCGACCGAGAGCGTCTTCTCTAGGACGTACGCCGTGAAGAACTCCGACCCAGCTTTGGGGCCGAGCTGCAGCCAAACACCAAGACCGAAGGCGACGGAAACTGCACCCCAAAGCGCGCTCCAGACGGCAGCTTTGCGAAGTGACGGCGCGGTTTCGCTACCCCGAAACAGCAAGAGGTCAACAACAAGCATGGCTACAATCGCGCCGACAAAAATGAACGTGCCCGTGATTGAAGACGTGGCGAGGTCAAACATGGCGCGTGCTCCGCGTGGACGATGGAGCGCGGAGGAACTCACGCGGGCAGCCGCCCTCCCCTTCAATATTTTGGTTGTAATAAAACAAGGGGCTTGGCAGAAGCGAACTGTCGCAGTGCTTATGCGCACAAGCCAAGAAGGCGCCGTTCGCGCTCACTTCTGTTCGACGTTTTTGATTGACCATATATGTAGCATTGGCGAATTCCTGGTGTTCGACAATGACGAAGTTTATGCATGATTACTTCCATTATTTGGAATGCTACCCTGAAGACCCGAAGCACCCCATGAACACACACGCCAAAGACCCAGTCGTCTTCGTTCGAAACACAACTGTCTCGTTATGACGAACACTCGGGTTTCACCTTTGTTTGCAACGCTGAGACATCTGTCGTTCCTTCGCGAGCGTTGTTACGCGAGGACGCCGGGCCATGAGACCCCATGCGCTCGCTCTTGTTTTCCTTTGTCAGTGCCAGGTTCCAACCCCATCGGTCCCGCAAATCCCCAAGGTCCCCTCATCGCCTGCAACCACTGGTCCTACGGGCGTGGTCTCATGCGCGAGCGAGAGCGAAACGTGCGAGCGCGACAGCGACTGCTGCACGGAGCTCGCCTGCGAGAACGGAAGCTGTGCGAGGGTTGAGTCCGACCCCCAGCCTGCGTGCGTGTCGAAAGGCGCGAAGTGCAAAGGCAAGACCTGTTGCAAAGGTCTCACGTGCGACAGCACGACGCTACGTTGTGCGACACCCGAACCAGAACCGGTGGCCTACCTGGGCGCCGTTTGCAATCAGGCGAGCGACTGCGGCACCGACGGTTCGCTCGAGTGCGCGAAGTTCAACGGTAGCGAGGGGCTCTGCACCAAAGCGTGCTCTAAGAACACCGATTGTCCAAATGGCGGCGCATGCATTGGCGACACCACTGGAAAGCTCTGTTACGCGCAGTGCAGCGCAAGCAGCATATGCGGCAGCAAAGCGTTCTGCGTGGACGACCCACGCGTCTGCTATCCGGACTGCACGGTCGCAGACTTCTGCCAAGCACCATACGTCTGCAACGCCAATACGCGTCTGTGCGAGGATCCGGCTCCCACGTGCGGCAACGCCAATGCAACGTGCAACGCGAGTGCACCTTGCTGCAGCGGGCTGAGCTGCACGAACGGCAGCTGCAAGGCGCCTCCGACCTGCGCTGGCGCAGGCGAGGTGTGTTCCTACTCGAGCGACTGCTGCACAGGCTACACCTGCCAGGGCGGACAGTGTAAAACGCCACCGACGACCTGCGGCGGATTGTACACAGCCTGCAACAACTCGACTGAGTGTTGCAGCGGCTACACTTGCCAAAGCGGACAGTGCAAAACGCCACCGACCACCTGCGGTGGACTCTACGCGGCATGCACCTATTCAAGCGATTGTTGCAGCAGCTACACTTGCCAAAGCGGACAGTGCAAAACGCCCACGACCACCTGCGGTGGACTCTACGCGGTGTGCACCTATTCGAGTGACTGTTGCAGCAGCTACACTTGCCAAAGTGGCTACTGCGAAACACCGACGACGACCTGCGGAACGACGGGCTCTGCGTGTTATTATTCGAGCGACTGCTGCTCGGGCTACAGCTGCAACAGCTCAACTGGAAAGTGTAAGAGCGGAGCCACCACGTGCGGCGGCCTTTATGCCTCGTGCACTTATTCATCAGACTGCTGCAGCGGCTACGCGTGCAGCGGGGGCGAATGCCTGCAACCCTCTACCTGCGGAACCACCGGTTCCTCGTGTTACACTTCGAGCGATTGCTGCTCCGGCTACAGCTGCAATAGCTCCACCGGCAAGTGTAAGAGCGGTTCGAGCTGCGGCGGCTCTTACACGTCGTGCAACTACTCGTCGGATTGCTGCAGCGGCTACACGTGCCAAGGCGGCCTATGCAAATCAGGCAGCAATAGTTGCGGCATCTATGGCTCGTCGTGCGCCGGGAGCAGCGCGTGCTGCTCGGGCTATCAGTGCATCGCGAACGTCTGCGTCAACTGAGCACATGGGTGGTTGTTTGCATGCCCTAATCAGCGCGCGACAAAAGCCCCAACTCTAAGCCCACAGGCGACATGGCGCCAGCACTCTCAGGGTTAACACCAGCTCTGTTCTGGATCGCATGCACGGCATGGTCACACGCCTCCGCGAGTGAGCCCTGAGCGTGAGCTTCGAGCGTGCGCAACTTGGGAACCGCAGCAAGCGAGCCCCGTGATGCTAACCAGGCGACGGCAAGCCTGCAAACCTCAGTGCTACGATGGGTTAGCAGTGTGAGGGCATGTTCCTCCGCGCCGAGCGTTTCCATTAGTCCCTTCGCAAGCCCCGCATCTGCGTGACCCATGAGTGCGCGCGTCGCCGCCGTGACGTCGCCAGGAGCACCCGTCACGCGGGCAAACGAAAGCAGGACCATGGGATGAGCGTCTTCACGTAGCGACGGAATTAAACTGTCCAGCTTCACGCGAGAGACGGACGCCAATGCAAGGATCGCCTCCGCGCGAAACACAGGAAGTGGGTCAAAGCGCGCCCGAGTCGCCCACACCTGCGCATGCACCCCAGATGGTGCGGTGAAGTGACGAGCGAGCGCTAGACCTAGCTCGAGTGCTTCGTCGACCGCTTCGAGCGATCGTTCACCGCTCGAAATGCTAAGCTCGCCGCCAGTGAGACTGAGCCTCCAGCCAGCTCGGGTGAGACGCAAGGCGATGTTCCGCTGATCGGGTCCAAAGGCGTAAGCTAACATTCTGGGGGTACCAGCGAGCGAAAAGGACGCATCAAAGTCTGCGTCGCCGGTGTAAAACTCGGCCGACGCGCCAATGCAAAAGGCCTGCGCACCGACACCGAGCACAATCTGCGTGTGGGGGCCGCGCGGTTCGCCGTAAGCGACGCGCACCTTGATTCCATCAACCCGGCCAACAACAGCATTGCCGCGCGCCTCCATACCGCGGCGCCCGGCAAACAAAGGCAGCTTCTGCTTTCCTTTGCGAGAGATCGCGTCGCGTCCAAAGAGAACGGCGAGCGCCGCGAAGCTCAGACAAATAACGATGGTGGTCATGGCCTGCTGTTTATCGCGTTCGATCCAAGCGCGTGACGAGAACGATCCCGAATGCGACGAGTCGACGTAACATTTTGGCCAACGCCTTTTTGGCCGGGCAGGCCCCAAGCATGCCAGCCCACCGGCGTCAGCCCCGCTTTACGCGGTGGCCGCCATGACATCCCACAGCGCGGAGAACCAGGTGACAGCGTCGCCTAGCGGCGAGGACTTGAGACGGTAGTCGGCTTCAGCAAGCTTACGATGTGCATGGCGCAGTTGTTCGAGCGAAGCCTTCTTGGCACTCGCGAGATACTTGTCCGCAGCAAAAGGAGGAACACCTGCGGTGCGCAAGTGGTCACGGGCTTGCTCGCCGCGATCCATCGCTTCACGCAAAATGAGCAGTTGGCGGATTTGCCGCGCGCACAGACCGACCATGGCAAGGGGCGCTTCTTTCTGCGCGTACAGTTCTTCTGCGAGCGCCAGAACCTTCCCGGTTTGGCCAGCGAGCAGCGCGTCAGTCAAAGCGAAGATGGACTCTGCACGTGTGCGAAACACCAGCTCTTCGGCGACATTCGCTTCAATACGCCCTTTGCCACCGAGGTAGAGCTGCATGCGTTCGAGCGCGAGCAACCACTGAGCCAAGTCCTGCCCAAAAGCATCAAAGAGAATGTCGTACACCTCTGGTGCAACGCTGGTGCCTTCATCGGCCATTTTACGCGTCACGAAGTGCTGAAGCTCGCTGCGTTTGAGCTGCGAGCAGTTGAACACGGCGCCCGCTTTCTGCAGCGCTTTGGCGAGCCTTGTACGGGCATCAAGCGTGGCACCCACAAGAAGCAGCACGGTCGTTTTGGCAGGATTCTCTACGTAACCGAGCAAACGGTCGGCGGCATCGGCTTTAATCTCATCAGCCTTGCGCACCAGCACCAAGCGGCGCTCGGCCATCATGGGCAGCATGTCTGCGGCGGGCACAATCTTGTCTGCGGCCTCTTTGGCATCGAGCTCAGTAAAATTGAAATCCGCCGCACGGGTGAGCACTGCTTTTTTCACTGAGCGCATGGCATCACTGAGCAAGTACGGCTCGTCGCCA
>JBIKMD010000228.1:0-6557 GCA_044359465.1 Myxococcota bacterium | reverse complement strand
CGACGAAGCGCAAACGGATCGCTCGAGCCAGAAGGCAGCTGACCAATGTGAATGATGCCCACGATCGTATCGAGCTTGTCTGCGATCGCGACGATGGCGGCGATTTCGTCCTTTGGCGGCGCATCGTCAGCGGTGCGCGGACGATAGTGATCACGCACGGCCGTGAGGACCTCAGCCGCTTCTCCGTCACGTTTGCCGTAGTGTGCGCCGACGATGCCTTGTAGCTCAGGGAACTCCCCCACCATGAGCGTCGTAAGATCCGCTTTGGTGAGTGCTACCGCCCGTCCGAGCAAGAACCAGAAGTCGTTGCGTTCGCTGCGTTTGCCAAGATGATCTTCGAGCTTGGGCGCTGGCGCCGTGCCTTTGCCAAGCGCTTCAGCAATCGCAAAAGAAAGCCGGAGCACACGCTCCACCTTCTCGTACGAGCTACCGATTTTCTTGTGATATGTGACCGTTTTGAGGTCGGCCGTGCGATCTGCGAGCGCGCGCTTTTGATCTTCAACAAAGAAGTAGGTCGCATCAGACAAGCGCGCTTTGAGCACCCGTTCGTTGCCGCGGCGTACGAGCGCAGGATCTTTCACGCGGGTTGCAGCAATGGTGACGAATGCTGGCTTCAACTGGCCGGAAGCATCCGAGATACCAAAGTAGCGCTGATGGTTGCGCATCGCCGCGAGCACAACCTCACGCGGAAGCTCGAGCGCAGAGGCCGCAAACGTACCGAACACGCCAAACGGCGTTTCGCAAAGGTAAGTCACTTCTTCGAGCAAGCCGTCGAAGTAGGTTTGTTTGGCGATGGGATCTTCCGGGAAGCTGCCAGTTGGGTCGTAATAGAGAATGCCGCCGGCTTCTTTGGCCGCTTTACGCGCTTCTTCGAGCACGCGCTTCTTGCGCTCTACCGGGTCGGCAATGACGTGCCGCTCGCGCAATTTATCGAGGTAGTCTTGGCGGCGTGTGGCGGTAAAAGGATCACTCGCCATGAAACGATGACCACGGGAAATCGAGCCGGCCGCGAGTGAGCCATAGCTCAGCGGAATCACGCTCGAACCCGCGTCAGTCGTGTAGACAGCAAGCAGCCACTGCACAGGGCGCGAGAACTTCACGTCCTCGCTCCCCCAGCGCATCGATTTTGGCAGTGGTAAATTTGCGAGCAACTCGCTCAAGAACCTCTGCAACACGGTGGCCGCAGGCTCGCCGCCCTCTTCCACTTCCGCGAACAGGTATTCACCCTTTGGCGTTTGTTTGCGCGCCAGTTTGTCCACGGGAATCCCAGCGGTTTTGGCAAAACCTTCAGCCGCTTTGGTGGGTTTTCCCTCGGCATCGAACGCCGCGCGCACGGGTGGGCCGCTCAGCTCTTTTTTGACCCGGCGTGTCGCCTCGCCAATGCCGGTGATGCTCAAGCACAAACGACGCGGAGACCCGAACACCGCAACATCTTGCACATCCAGTGCGTGCGTTTCTGGAAGCTTCGACGCGCGGTCTTTGAAGTGTGCGAGCACCTCGGGAACAACACGCGCTGGGATTTCTTCACAACCAATTTCAAAGAGGAGCTCGTTCATTTTGCACCTCCCGCCACTTGGTTCCACGGTTGGTACTCAGCGTGCGTTTTGAGCAACGGGAAGCCGAGGCGCTCGCGCACCGCAAGATAACCTTCTGCACAAACCCGGGCGAGCTCACGTACACGCAAGATGTAGCCTTGACGTTCAGTCACGCTGATTGCGCGGCGTGCATCGAGCAAGTTGAAGGTGTGTGAGCACTTCAAGCAGTAGTCGTAGGCTGCGGTGGGAGCCGGTAGAGGGCCACCCTCGCTTTGCGTCGCGAGCCGTTTGCACTCCGCTTCAAAACGGTCGAAGAGCTCGAACAACATTTTGGTGTCCGCGAGCTCGAAGTTGTAGCGCGAATATTCAACCTCGTCCTGATGGAAGACATCGCCGTAACGCACGATCTCGCCCTTTGGCCCCTTCGCGTAGACCAAGTCGTACACGTTCTCGACGTTCTGCAAATACATACAGAGCCGTTCGAGCCCGTAGGTCAGCTCCACAGGAATGGGTTTGAGCTCAATGCCGCCGGCTTGCTGGAAATAGGTAAACTGCGTGATCTCCATGCCGTCAGACCACACTTCCCAACCGAGCCCCCAAGCGCCAAGCGTGGGCGACTCCCAGTCGTCTTCCACAAAACGAATATCATGATCATCCGGATTGAGCCCGAGCGCGCGGAGCGAATCGAGATACACGTTCTGCACGTCGTGCGGTGAGGGCTTGAGGATCACTTGAAACTGGTGGTGCGTATGCAAGCGATTGGGGTTCTCGCCATAGCGCCCGTCGGTAGGCCGGCGCGAAGGCTCGACGTAACACACGTTCCACGGCTCAGGACCGAGCACGCGCAGGTAGGTGTGCCGATTGAAAGTACCAGCGCCGCACTCTAGATCGATCGGTTGACCGAGCACGCAGCCGCGTTTGGTCCAGTAGTCCTGGAGGGTGAGAATGACCTCTTGAAAGCTAAGCATAGAACCGCGTCGCTTAGCAGCCGAGCGCGAGCGCTCGCAAGGCTGGGGCGAAGATCGCTGGGACCTGTTTTCGTGAGGAGGCCCATCGAGGGAGCGCCAACTGGTCCGTACGGGAAACGCGTGCTAGTCCCCCCGCACCATGCGTTTTGTTTTGGTGTTCGCCGCCATGTTGTTCGCCGCTGAGGCACAAGCTGCAACTAGCGGCGCCGACCTCACGGTTTCAGTTTTGACCTTTGGCCCTGGCGACCATCCGTTCTTCAAGTTCGGGCATAACGCGATCTGGATTCGCGACAACGCAGCCAAAACGGACCGGGTCTATAACTGGGGCACGTTCTACTTCGATTCGCCCATGTTGATTCCCGAGTTTCTCAAAGGGCGGCTCCGCTATTGGCTGTCGGTCGACGGGCTCAATGGCACGCTCGCCGTTTACCGCTACGAACACCGTACGGTCGACGTACAAGAGTTGGATCTCACGGATGAGCAAAAGCTCGCCCTACTCACTGACATTGAGACGAACGCGAAGCCCGAGAACATGTACTACCGATACGACTACTATATGGACAATTGCTCCACGCGCGTGCGTGATGTGGTGGATCGCGCGATCGGCGGCGCCTTGCACGCAGTCTCGCACGACCCAGCGTCCATGACCTTCCGTCAGCATACGCGCCGGCTCACGAGCGACTTACTTTATGAGTATCTCGGGCTCGATTTGGTGATGGCTGACTTCATCGACAAGCCGATCGATTTTTGGGCTGAAATGTTCGTCCCGATCAAAGTGTACGAAGGCCTGCGGCGCGTAAAAGTTGAGCGCAACGGCGTCATGGTGCCGCTCGTGAAGTCGCAGCGGCAGTTGTTCGCCGCCCCAAAGCGCCCACTCCCCTCTGCGACGCCGCCGCGTTGGCACCACTGGTTCTTTCTGGTCGGCGCGGCGTGCGCAGCGCTGTTCATGGTCTCGGGCAAAAAACACGCACAAGCGAGCTGGGCGCGTTTTGGGCTTGGGCTCGGCGTTTGGTTTGGCGGCTTATTCGGTTTGCTCGGCTGCATCTTCATCATGTTCTGGGCTGTCACCGATCACCGCGTGGCACATCACAATGAGAACATCCTGCAGTGCGCACCGTTCGCCGTGTCGCTGTGGTGGGCTTTCCGAGGCGTCCGCAGACGCGTCGACGCTCGTTTAGTGTTCGCCACTCGCATCAGCGCGCTGGCGTTTTTGTTGGCAGTGGTTGGCCTGATCGCCAAAGTGTTACCGGTGGCAGACCAGACGAACCTCGAGTTCATCTTGTTCTTTCTTCCGTTTTGGCTCGGGCTTACCGTGGCCCTGAGGTACGCGAAGTGATCGACTATGATCCGCATCGCTGGCGTGAGCTCCTGCAGTGGCGCGGGACGATGGTGGTTGCGATCAGCCGTCGCGCGGGCCTCATCTTGCTCGTCGCCGCCACCGTGACCACGCTGCACTTCCACTGGCGCGACTTGGCAGTGCCCGAGACAGTACATGCGCTGCTCGGCTCTGCTTTATCGCTGCTTCTCGTCTTTCGCACCAACGCATCATACGACCGCTTTTGGGAAGGCCGAAAGCTCTGGGGCACCATCGTCAACACCTCACGCAACATCACGCGCCTCTCCCTCGTCCATCTCGGAAAAGACGCGGCGCTATTGAAGCAAGCGCTACAACTCGTCATCGCGTTCCCCTATGCCTCCATGAACGACCTAAGAGGCATGCGCGGCATTGGGCCTATAGAAAAGGAACTCGACGAGGACGCATCTGCACGCCTGCTCGCGGCCAACCATCCGCCCAGCGCCATCGCCCGGGGCATCAGCACGGTATTTGCCAATGCTCGCGAGCAGGGCCTCATCAGCGACTACATGCAAATGGAAATCGACAAACAACCTGCGTTATTGATCGACTGCATTGGCGCCTGCGAGCGCATTCACAAGACGCCGCTACCTTTCGCTTACGTTGTGCACCTGCGACGCGCGTTGGTCTTGTACTGCGGCACTTTGCCGTTTGCGTTGCTGGGCAAATTCGGCTGGGGCACGATTCCCATCTCGTTTCTCGTCGCCATCGTGCTGTTCGGCATCGAAGAGATCGGTGTCGAAATCGAAGACCCCTTCGGCACGGATGACAACGATCTCCCCTTAGAAAACATCTGCGCCTCCATCGAAAAACACGTCCGCAGCCACTATCCGGAGCAACCATGAGCGAAAAAATCATCCAAGGCCACGCCCTTTTTCGTGAGCGCTACTTCAATCGTAAGCTAATCAAAAAACTCGCGCTCGAAGGGCAAAAGCCAACAGCGTTGTTCATCGGCTGTTCGGACTCACGCGTGATTCCTGAGCTGCTCACCAACTCGAATTTTGGTGACTTATTCGTACTCCGCAACATTGCCAACTTCGTGCCGGTGCAGTCGCATGCTGATGCGAGCGTAGGCGCGGCGATCGAATACGCCGTACGACACTTAAAAGTGCCAGAAATCGTGGTGTGCGGACATTACGGCTGTGGTGGTGTGAAGGCCGCAGTGAATCATCTGCGCGGCCTCGAGCGCGACACCGAGCTCACCGAGTGGCTCACGGGCGTCGTTCCGGCGTGCGACAAAGCACGAGAGCGCGGTCTAGAGGGCGACGCCTTGTGGCGCGCAGCAGTAGAAGAAAACGTCCTCGATGCGCTCGAAAATCTGATCACTTTCGACGCTGTGAAGGAAGCATTGGAAGCGGGCGAAGTGCGCCTGCACGGTTTTGTGTACGACCTGGCCCAAGGCCATTTGAACAGCTATGATCCTGAGACGAATACGTTCACGGACGTGCTCGCCTAAAGCCTCTCCGTCACCACCGCCACGCGGCCCACATACAAGGAAGATCAACTCGCAGCGGGTGTCTTCAACGTGAGCTGACTGCACTGGCGGTCAGCTCACGAGCGATGCGCTCCATTTCCTCGGTGAAGGCAATGGAATGCGGCGTGTACCACGGCAACTGCGATCGCAGTGTATTCAAAAAAATGGTGCGGATCTGCTTCCGGTCAGGTTCGTTGCGCTGCCGGCGAATGGTGGCGAGTCCACCAGCTTGGGCGATGATCTCTGGTTTAGTGTCCATCATGTAGCGCACTACACGAACGATAAAACGCAAGAGGTGCCATTTTGCGTAGAGACCGATGACGCATCGATACCAGTAGTCACCATAAAGCGTATGGTAGACGTCGAAGGCGACGGTGCGGTGCTCGAGCTCTTCGATGAGATGCCACGTGCCTACTGCGGCGGCCGCCGGGTGCATACGCTCCGTTCCGTTCTCGAGATAGCCGAGCGCGACAGCGGTCGTCGCCGCTTCGAAGCCTTCGGCATACGCGAGATTGAAGCGCAGTGATTTCGTCTCGGAGAAGCGTCGGTAGTCCTCGTCGAGCGTCTTTTCGATCGCCGCGAGGCCGTCGAAGCCTTGGCTGCGAATGATGTCATTGAGGCGAACGTGCTGCTTGAAGTGCTGACCCTCTTGGGCACAAAAACGCTCCACCGCATCGATCTGCGCCGGATCAGTGAGGCGCTTCTTAGCCTCTTGCATGGTCCGAATGAGGTACGGCTCGACGTACGGAAGCGTGAGTGACACGCCGACCAGCCAATAAGACCGCTCCGGATCCGAGTCGACGATCTCGGCGCGCATTTCGGGAGGAAACTTGAAGTCCATGCGACGGACCTGAATCGGAGTAGAGGCCATGGGAGGAGTTTACCCGATTTTTCTTCTTCCTTTTCGTTCATCGCATGCAAGCGCGCAGCAGGGCTTCGCCCAGCGTGGGTTGCCCCACCGAAAGAAACAGGAGACTGAACAGGCAAAGGCAAAAAGAACTCGGCCCATCCATGCGCTGTTGTGCTGTTTCACGCTCATCATCTTTAGCACCGCAACGACCGACCGAGTGTGCACGCCGGGCAGCGACTACGTGCTGACCGTCGAAACAGACAACTTCCCCGGAACGCCTGGCGACGACTCCTTTCTCTCGAAGGTGGCGGGCGGCCTCAGCTCTGACGACGTCTTGAACGGAGCAGGCGGCAACAACACCTCGACGGTGGTGGAC
>JBIKMD010000047.1:0-11046 GCA_044359465.1 Myxococcota bacterium | reverse complement strand
GATCACTTTAGCGGACGTCACATTGCCAAAGCGTTGGAACGCTTGACCGAGCTCGTCATCAGAAATGGTGAATGGAAGATTGCCAACGTAAAGCTTCGTACCCATGAACTATCCTCAACACTAAACTTTGCCGCCGAAACACGCCCAGCACTCTGCCGGGCAACATTCGGCTGACGAACATGGGCCGGCCTAGCAGCGCTTTTTTCCTTTGTCACCCCTCATTTTCAGGTGTTTTTCGACGAACCGCGTCAATCCGGGTCATCTGACGACCTACGAAGCGTCACGGTCCTAGCCTGTTTCGACCGGCTTGACAGGGACAGTTTTGGCCTGCGTTTTCCGATAAATGCGCGATGAAACCCTGCTCGGATACGCCCTCCTTTGTTGGCTGATGGCGGGCCTTTGTCTTGGCACCACAGCCTGGATACTTTTGCTCATTGCGGCAGGGGTGACCTCCCTCATTTGGGTTGCCCTGAGGACACCTAGCTTTCTCGGTTTGAGCGGCCTTTTGTGTGTCGGTGCGCATGCCGCGTGGGTGAACGAAGGGCAGAAACAACGGGTCATTCCCTTTGGGGAAGTGCGGGCGGAAGTCACCGTGCAAAGCGGGTCCGAGAAGATTGAGCCCGATTCACCCTGGATGCAGGCAAGGCCGGAGGCGCCGCGCTACCGCGTCCGCGCGAGGGTCGAGCAGATTGACGAGCAGCAAGTGGAGCCCTTCGGCATTTGGTTGTCGCTCCCGGGCCCAGTGCTACCGGGAGACCGCTTCGAAGTTGCTGGCGAGCTGCGGGCGCTTCCAAGCGCACAGTGGCGAGATGATTCGGATCCTCGCACCCTTGCCCGGCGCCGTGGAATTGAAGCCACACTCTCCGTATCAAACGCGGCGCTGCTCACGCCGCTCGGTCACACCCCTATGCTTGCGCGTCAGCAAGCCGCGCTCAGTGACACGCTGATCACCGCGGGCGGAGGCGCCGTCGCGGCAGCCATGGTGCTAGGCGATCGGCGCTTTCTTACGCGCGATGACGAAGAAGCCATGGCGCGCGCGGGCTTCGTTCATGTCATCAGCGTGTCTGGGTTGCACCTCAGTGCGCTTGGTGCGGCCCTCTTTTGGTTGCTTCGTCGTCTCACGCATTCGCGCTATTTGGCGGCAGCCGCCGCGCTCGCGAGCGTGTGGGGTTATGCCGTGTTCAGCGGCGCCGAGGCGCCCGCCCTGCGCAGCGCCATCATGCAATCGTTCACACTCATGGCGCTACTCTCGTATCGCTTCCTTTCGCCGAAGCGGGCGCTTGCGGCCTCATTGATCGTGCTCGTTGCGCTTTTTCCCGAGACGAGCCGCGAACCGAGTTTTGCGCTGTCTTTCGTCACAATGCTCGCGCTGATCGTGGTTGTGCCGCGTGTGCGAGTGGCTCGTTGGCTAACCCTTCCGCTGAGCTCTCTCGTAGCGAGTGTCGCGGCCTGGCCGCTGTGTGCGATGTGGTTTGGGAACATTTCACTAGCCGGCGTCGTGACCAATCTCATCGCGGTTCCGCTCTCGACTTTCGTCATGCTCCCACTCGGCGCCCTGTGGCTTGCCTGCGGGGCAGGGGCAACGTGGCTTGGCGTATGCGGCGATCTTCTGACTTGGCTCGCGCACAGCGTTCCTGAAGCGCTCGTGTGGGATGTGGCTCTGCGCGATTACGAAGTAGCTTTAGCCTATGTAGCGCTCGGCCTGGGTTGCGCGCGCGGTCTTCGCCGCTTGGCGCTGGTGGCGACGTGCGGGTTTCTTTTTGCCTTTGCGCTGCCTTGGCTCAATCGCTTGTCTACGGACGCGCTCGAATTGCATACGCTACCGATCGGCCAAGGGGACGGACACGTTGTCTTCTTGCCACACGGCCAGGTTGTCGTGATTGATGGCGGTGGCACTGTCGATGGTCGTATCGATCCTGGTCGGCGTGTTCTGCGCCCTTTTCTACTCACCCATCGCGTCCGGCACATTGATGCGGTGGTGCTCACGCATGCGCACCCCGATCACTTACAAGGGCTGGACGACGTGCTTCGCCATTTTTCGGTTGAGCGCTTTGTTTGGAACGGGCAGGGCGCAAGCAGTCACGCGATGCAGCACCTGCTGAAAACAGTGCGGCAAAACCGGGTGCAAGAAGTGCTTGCGGCTGAAGCACGGCTAGCGAACATGCAGGTGCTGCACCCGCTGTCGGCCGAGTCGATTTTTTATGGCGAGCTTGGCCTCAACGACAACTCCATCGTGCTTCGAATCGCGCACCACGGCCGCTCCATCCTCATGACCGGCGACATTGAGGCGACAGGCGAATACCTACTGCAAACACCACGCTGCGATGTATTAAAACTCCCACATCACGGAAGTCATACATCGACAACCCCCGAGCTTCTGGCGGCGGTACAACCATCGATTGCCGTGGTGACCGCCGGCGCGAACAATCAGTTTGGTCATCCGCATGCAGAGGTGCTTGCGCGACTAGAGGGCGTCTCCGTCTTACGTACCGACGAGCAAGGGCATCTCACAGTGCGCCTGAGCGAAGGACGCATCGAAACCGAGGTTTTTCGTTCCTCCGCAGAGCCATGAAAAAACGAGCAGGCGTTGCAAAATTGCGCAGGTCCACACCGCCGCTGCGCTGCTCCCCGATAACGGACCTATGAGCACGATTCGTAGCGTTCCTTTTTCCCAGGCGATGAACCAAGCCCCCAAAACGATCATTGAAGCGCTGCAAGTGAAAGGTGCGCTTCCGAAGGCTGTGACCGAAAAAGACTTCATGGACCTCAAAAGCATTTTCAAAGACGGCTCGCGCGAGGCAAAGTTCTTGAGCCAGCAGCTGTTCCGCTTTTTTGCCTCGAACAATGCGACGATCAGCTCTTCGGGTGCCGTCGTTGGGATGCTGACCAAAGCAGAAGCCGCGCTGGCTGGCTCGCTGGTTTCGGTTTTCACTGGTGGCGACGAAACCTAGCAGTCGGTCCGCCTTGTCGTTGAAGTTTTCGACAACGCCCGCGAAGCAGATACGCTTTGACCATGTATCGGGTAGCGCTCGCATGTTTGCTGCTGGCAGGGTGTGACAAATTTTCCGAGCTCCGCGGTTTTTTTCAAGCGCGGCCGGTTGATGACAAGACCGCGCTCGAGGTGGATACGACGCCGCATTTGAACCAGGCGATGGGCGGCGCGTTGAGTATCGACGGCGCCAAGGTCGCAAGCAAAACACCACATACGCAAAAACCCCTCGCTGCCGGAAAACACGTCATACGTGTGGAAGCCAAAGGCTACATCAGCCAAGAGATGGAAGTAGACGCCAAAGAAGGCGTTACCACGCAAATTTCACTGGCCCTCAAGCTGCTCCCTGGCGCGACGCCAAAACAAACGGTGTCCACACGCCGCGATGACGATGATGATGACTCACCATCCGGGCCGCGCAAAAAGAAGGGGAGCACGGCAGAGGATAACGACGATACGGAGCCAACGGTCCACGTCACCAAGACTTTATTGGTGACAACGACGCCGACACAGACCGTGTTTCTTGACGGTGCCTCGGCCGGAATAGGCACGGGGCTGCGGCTCGAAATTTCGCGCACCGGCGGCGACGTCCGTTTAGGAGAAGCAGACGGCAGCGGAGTAACCTTCACCTACACCAACAAACGTACCGGCCTGCGTTTGAAAGCCAAAGACCTTGGCGACCGAAGCATCGTCGTGGACGGCAATGCCCTTGGCACCAAGAAGGGCTTCGAAGTGGATCAGCGCCCGCGGCGCGTGGAGATCACGGACATCGAAGGGAAGAAGATCGTGGCGCTGATGAAGGTGGTCGACTGAGGGCTTGCTCAACCGCCAAGATCGGCAGGAAAGTGCAGCGGCGAGTCGGCTGATTGTTTGTAGCGTCCGGATTCTATCGACCAATCGTAGTTCGCCCGCATCCAAGCCTTGAGCAGCTCAATGAAGCGGAGCACGGTTGGATCGCTCCGCAGCGCGGGATTGGTCTCTAACCGCATGAACTCGGCAATCCGATCGTTATGCATCTGCACCACGCAGCGCATGGCGGGATCGAGCTCGCACTTGAGTCCGTTTTTGATCACGATGCAGAGGTTGTGAAAGTCGTGTTCCCGCAGCTCCTTTGGCGCTGACAGCACGTCGTTCGACCAACAGATCACATCATTGGCGATTTCAACGAGCCTGAGCACGTTTGGGTCCTGCCGGCTTTGCAGCGTCAGTCGTAGGTTGTCCGTGATCTCGAGGAGCGCAAGGCAGGTGAGCACACCGCCTGTGTAGCGGCGCATACGAATGTACTGCGGAATGTCAGGGATCATGCCGAGCTGCCGATTCGATGCTTCCCACACACACGCATCGAAGTAGTCCCGTACCGGCCCGGCAAAACTCGAGAGCCACCCAAAGCTTCCAAGCTGCAGCATGCGCTCGCGCAGGTCAGCCAAAGCGCAGATCAGAGGATCGGCAGCGTCTCCGCCGGTGGGTCCTTCGAGCAGCACGCGGAGCAGAATCTCACAGTGTTCGCGCATGTAGTGAGGCTGGTAGCGAAGCCCCGCTTCGTCGCACATGTCGTCGCGCATGAAGAGCCACGTCGTCCAATCCGACGCGAGCTGCAGCCCATCAACCGAAGCCCACGGATAGGCACGAGCAGCGAGCCAACCGAAACGTGCCGCACGCACTTTCTTGTCACGCGCGCGATCAGCAATCAGCCCTGTTGCAATCAGCCAATCGTATGTTGCCTTGTCTGCGAGTGCTGCTGACGGGTGACTGTGGCCTTCGAAAGGATAGTCGAGACTAACGCTTGCCATGATCGCACTCCAGAAGCCTGACGCCTATTTGCTGTGACTGAGACGTTGACCTTGCGCCTGACAGATCTGCCGCTGCCTGAGCAGCATGGCGATGGTCGTGGGCGCTAGGACCGCATCCGGCGCGTCCGCGGCAGCCAGCTCACTCCAAGAACGATTCTCGATTGCGACACCCATCCAGGTCGCCGCCGTGATGATGCCTTTGACCACCTTCGAGTCGGTGACCGCGACCACCTTGATGCCCTTCTTGCGCAGCAAATCGAAAAGCATGTTGCGCGCTTGCGGATCGAGGTCCACATCACCAGCGGCGCCGGCCACGTAGTAGCCGACATCCCCGGAAGAGAGCGCATCTGCGATGGGTGTAAGGTCATCGGCAGAGAACGCGCCAACGCTACAGGTCACCACCACATTATCGATGCGATCGATCAGCATCTGGCTTTTGTTATTCATATTAGTTCGCTCCTGCTTTCACCTGAGCATCCAAATAGCGTTTGGCTTCCTCTGCGTTCGGGAACACTTTCACGCGCAGACCCACAACGAACGACAGCGACATGGAGAGCATGCGAATGGCGGGCGAATCGACAATGCCCACAATTTCTTCGCAGCCCTGCTGCTTGAGAAAGTTGAGCAAGTCGATCGATGGCTTTCGAATGTCGACGGCATAGTTGGTCACACCAGCGGTGTTCGAATACCAAAAGACAGGTCGCTGCGTGCCGATCATCCGCCGCAAATCCTCGAGCAGGTTAACCATGGTAGGCGCGTCGATCCTGCCGTGCCAAACCGTTTGGATGACGTCTTTGTTCAGCCAACTCGACGTTGTGTGACCGCTAGGCTCTTTGACTTCTTCTGCTTTCATTCGGGGCTCCCTTGGGGTGGCAGACAGCTACACAAGTACGGCAAACTAGGATTATGTAGTCAGACTGTTAATTCAACTAAAACGAGCAATTCGATTCATTACGGAAAAGCTGCCAGGTGCGCATGTCCCTGGCCAATGAAGTTCTGCGTTTTCAGTGATTCACTGAATGCATCAACGACAAACTTGTCAGCTAAGACGTGGAGAAGGAGGAGCGCTTTACAGCGCGCGCGTAATCGCAGCGACGCCAGGATGCTCAGGAGAAAGCGTTCGGGCCCATTGTAGTGCGCGCTCGGCGCGAGACCGATCCTGCAAACGATTCAAAGCAAGCTCGGCGGCCATGAGCAAAGCATCGAGCGCTTGCCCTTCGCAGGCCTCGGCAAATCGTTCACACGCCGCAGTGGCAAGCCCATAGTCTTCGGACTCAATCGCCAAATCGATCACGAAACGGTGCGCAGCTTGCGATGCGGGATCACACTTGACCGCTTGCTCGGCGAGCGCGCGTGCGTGATCAACATCGAGAAGCTCGTGCGCCGCAACAACAGCCGCCATGAGCATGACGTCCGAGCGTTCCTCTTTCTCTTCATCGCTCAGCGCCAGCGCGTGTTGTGCGTATGCGGAAAGCAGCTCCTTGTGGCGTTTTTCACGTCGCAGCGTCGCTTCTGTCGCACGCAGCTCGTCGAGATCGATCATGGCACGCGCAACCTCTTGCGCGTTGGCCACCGCTTGCGGCTGACCAAGCAACGGTAGCCCAGCGAGATGCTCGTAGATCGTCTGTGCACGCGTGGGATCCATGAGCGGACCCCGGCACAACTCATAGAGCCGCTTCAAATAGCGACGCTCGTCCTCGCGTGACTTGGTACGGGTCGCCAGATCTTCTAACAGCGCCGCGAGCTCCAAGTAGCCCCGAGCTTCTTCGGCAAGCACCTGCGCTTCGTCCCACAACGCTTCGTCGCCAGGATGCACCTTGAGCGCACGCAGCAACTCGAAGAACGCGCGATCCGGTTGCAGCTGACGCACATACGCCTTGGCTGCACGCCGATGCAGATCTACGCGTTGTTCTTCGTGACCCGCTTTACGTAACTGGCGCACCCGCGCAGCGATCGCCCGCACCAGCTGCATGTCATCGTTTTCGAGGTCCGCCAGATCGATGAACGCGCGAGCGGAAGCGATATGGCCAGGATCCGCGTCGAGCGCCCGAGCGTACGTGGCAAGCGCTTGGCTCGGCGCTTCGCCCTCGCGATAGGCCTCGGCAATTTGAAACCACAACGCCGCCCGCTGCGGCGCTAGCAAGGTCACAGCGGCGCGTTGCAAAAAAGAATCCACGGCTTCGGCAATCGCGCGCTTTTCAGCGGGGCTTTCCGTGGCAATGCGCAGGCGTTCGATGTCTTTGGCGGAGAAGCCGTCTTTGAGCAGCGCTCTGAGCCCGGCGCTCACGGATTTGCACCCGCAGCTTCATCCGAGAGATTGACGGTTTCCGGCACCAGCTCAAACTCGCGCACGAGCAACGCTTGTCCACCGCGGCCATCACGCATGAGCACATGGATCGCGAAGCGGTTGTTTTCTGCTTCCAGCAGCGGCGGAATGATCGAGACAATGTCTTGCCCAAACGTCACGCGTTGGTCGATGTCGCAGCTTGGCGAGCACGACCATGCAAAGCTCGCCTCTTCTACGAGGTTTAGCGGTTGCTGACTGAAATCGAGGACCGTGTAGGCTTCGAGCACAGCAGGATCGAACAGCGGCCGCATGACGTACACCTGGTCCCGCGCCAGCCGCGTCACCGAGCGGTCATCCCCAAGATCGCGGCCGAGGAGCTCGATCATGAAACCATTGAATGAAGGATTGCGATTCTTAGGCTGCATTGCTGCGGTGATCTTCAAACGCTTGAGCCCGTCAATCACGCGTACACCGTTGTCTCCGCGAAACACGAAGGTCCGCTCGATGCCGTAGAACTGACCGAGCACGTCCACACCGCCCAGCGCCGAAGCTTCTACCAGAACGTCCGCGTCGTAGCGGTGCAAATCGGTGCCGATCTGCGTCGCCACGCCCTCACCAAGAATCACGGAGGGTGATCCTTCTACCAAACAACCAACTTCCCCTGGCTCATCACACTGGTAGAACGTGACGTTGACCGGTCGGCCGCCGCCGTCTGGATCATAGAAATACACACTGAGCCGCGCAGTCTCACCCGGTGCGACATCTGGCGGCTCAGCAACCACTGCAATGACGCGCAGATCCGACACGACATACGGTTCAGGGAGCGCCTGCAGGTTGCAGGCAACGAAGAAGAGACAGAGGAACGCTCTCACCACTCGCCCTCGAATCCCAGGATGGGCAAAATCGGCAAACCCGTGAAGTACTGCTGACGCGAAAAGTCGTAGGAGTACGTCGAGAACTCGGAGTTCATTTGGTTATAGACGTTCTGCACGTCGATATAGACGGTGAGCGACCACAGATTGAAAGTGAACTTCTTGTCCACGCGCAGATCGAGCTGATGAAAAGTAGGAAGGCGTCCTGAGCGGAACGGTGCATTCACGCGCCGGTAATCACCGGTGTCTGCGTCGTAGACGGAGCCGCGCACCGGCGTCGTCGGGTTGCCACTGACAACACGGAAACGCGCGCCGACCTGAAAGCCGTAGGGGAGTTTGTAACTAGCTACGAGAATAAAGATGTGCGTTTGGTCGAAGTTGAAGAGGTACCAGTCGCCGCCGGCGGTGCTCCGCTCACTGCGCGAGAGGGTGTAGGCAATCCAACCAAAGAAGTTTTTGTACGGCTTCCAACGCAGCAAGAGCTCAGCACCGTAGACACGACCAATCGTATTGTTCTCAAAGACCAACGGGCGAATCGTGCCGTTGCGCAGGACGAACTTATCGCTGCCACCCGCCTCATCCCAAAGATAGTTCAAGAACACACTGCTCTCGAGGCTCAGCGCTTGGGTGATGCTCCATTCGAAGCCAACCATGCTGTGGAGCGCATTCTGCAGTTGCAGATCCGGGTTGCCAAAGTCGGGAATGATCGTCTGCGCTTCCGGACGTTTCTGGAAAATGCCAACTGCCGCTTTGAGCTCGAGCTGGTCCACAACCCGGTACTTGGCACTCATTCGCGGACTCAAACCACCACGCGCGCGGCCTACATAGGAAATGGCCTCGAGGCGCACACCCGGAAGCAAACGGAGCTTGCCAACACGAATATCCGCTTCTGCATAAACACCGGCTTCGACCGTGTCCTGTTCACTCGTGAAATCGGTAAACACGGGCGTCTCGGTGCCTGGATTTGGGAACTCTTGGAATCGCGGGAACACCGGCAGGCGCGTGTCGAGCCAGGTGCGGGCATATTGAATATCCGTGCCCATGATGAAGGACAGCCACTTGTAGGGCTGGTACTTCACCTCTTCACGAAGCCCCAAGTTGAACTCGCTCAGCTTGAAGAACACATCTGGGGTGTTGGCGTTGTTGATCTCGAACTCAATCTGCATCGACAAGGTGTTTTGCCCTTTTGCCGACGGTTTGATCGTCCACGACGGCTGCAGCGCGTGAAACAACAAACCCACGTCGAGCTCGCTAGGATTGAACGCGGACGTTTGCTGCGTGGGCGTTTGTACGAAACGCAGACGGTCGTCAGAGCCGAAGACCAAGATCTGAAACTCGCCCGCCGTAGGGGTGCGGTGTACGAGCCGCACTTGGTAGTCATAGAACACGGGAATCAGTGTGGGATTTTGAATTTGCCCAGGCAGCGGAGGACTGGCCAAACTGAAGACGAGCGGCAAAAAGAGATCATAGAGCGAGCGACGAAAGCCAATGGCAAGCGCCGTGTTTTCCGTGATTGGCGCCTCGTTGAACAGCCGCACAATACCAAAGTCGAGCGACGCTTTGCCGCTCCACTTCTCGAAATCGGGCTTACGCGTATTCACTTCGACGATGCCTGCCGTTGCGCGGCCAAAGCGCGGACTGAAACAGCAGGGCTGAAAATTGATGTCCTCGATCATCGACTCTTGGATGACGCTGGGACCTTGGCCAAAGTGATACAGCGCCGGCAGCTTCATGCCGTCAATGTAGAATTCGCTGCTGTTTGGCGACGAGCCACGAATGACGAGATTGCCGCCGATAAAGGGAGGACGCGCCACACTGGGCATGTTTTGGATGGCACGCAGCGGGTCACCAAAACTGCCGGGCACTTTGATCAGTTCGTCACGAGAGATGGTGCGTTTGACGACTTCGCGCTGATCACGCTTTCCTTGAACAATGGTTTCGAAGGGATCGTTCCACGCGCGCTGCAAATAGACTTTTTCGCTGGTCTCGACGTTTTTCTCGAGCTTGTACTTCACAGAGCGCGGCCGGTGCTGCGGGCTAGAGAGTGTGAGCTTTGCTTCGCCTACCGGCAGATCGCGGAACTCGTATTTACCTTTTTGGTCCGTGGTGGCGACCATATCAACGTCGCCCACTTCCAGGCGCAGCTCGACCGTGGAGATCTTGAGCCGCGTGCCCGCTTCTTTCACCTCGACTTTGAGCACTGCGGTTCCGTAGGTGGTCTTTTTCGGGAGCGCGGGCGCAGAGGACGCTTGCTCACTGGCCGGCGCCGATGCTGGCTGCGTGGCCGCAGCGATGTCCTCAGTGAAAACGTATTTGAACTCGAGACCAATCGCGGACGGCTTGTAATCCACCTCGGCCGGCGAGAATTTCAGCTGCATCCCCGCTTCTTCCGCGGAGGCGACAAACGCAGGCGCAATGCCGGTGGCGTTTTGCGCTGTGGCTTTGGTGACGTTGCCAGCGGCGTCGATATACAAAAGCAGGATGACTTCAACGTTGCCTTGGCCGCGGGCGTCGTCCGGATAACGCGCGGGCACAAACGTTTTGACCGCTGGTGGTTTGGTGAGCTGCGGCTGTTTAGGCGCAGGCTGGGATGCGGGCTCTTGGAACTGCCCTCCCTCGTAGGCAAGCACATCGCTTGCGCACAGCATCATGGTCAGAAAAAAAACGAGTTGCTTCACCGCGGGGAGTTCGTAGCGGAAGGTCTAGACGCGCACAAGCTTAGTGACTACCTCTGCGCGAATGCTTCCATACTATGAGATTCCCCCACTCCATCTGGGACCACTGACGATTCATGCGTTTGGCGTGCTCGTGGCGTGCGCTGTGCTCCTCGGCAGCTGGCTCGCAAACAAGCGTTCAGAACAACTCGGGCTAGACGTAGAGATCACCGAAGGCGCGGCCGGTTACGCTATTGTCGTTGGTTTCATCTCCGCCCACCTCTACTCGGCGATCGCTTATTTTCCCGAGCGTATCGTCGCCAACCCGCTGTACATCCTCAAAGTGTGGGATGGCATCAGCTCGTTCGGCGGCTTCGTCGGCGGCATGTGCGGCGTCATCTATTATCTGCGCGTCAAACGTCAGGTCTCCTTTTGGGCATACGGCGACGCGATT
>JBIKMD010000059.1:0-10311 GCA_044359465.1 Myxococcota bacterium | reverse complement strand
TTAGGCTGCACCGTCGCCTTCGACCACCCGGGCAGTGTCACCACGTTTTTCCTCGGCATGCCCTACCCGGGTGACGCCGAACTGCCTGCCGGTATTCGCCACAACCTCGGATTCTACGAGGCGATTTGGGCCATGTTCATGACGCTACTGTTCTGGACGCAGCGCAACAAGAAGCACTTTTGGGGTTGGTACCTCATTGTCTACGGCATTGCTTACACCCCGTTCCGCTTCAGCCTCGATTTTTTGCGCGCGGTCGACAAGCGCTACTTCGGCCTGACGCCAGGCCAATACGCGGCCATCGCCATGCTCACGCTCACGCTCGTTGTGTTCTTCAAACGCCGCGGCGCCGATTCAGCGTTAGAAGTGCTTCAAGATCCTATGGCGGGCAAACGCGCCCCCGTACCTGCGTCCAAAAAAGCCAAGCGCCGCTAAAAGTCGTGGTCCCTTTAGGGAGAGGCTAAAGATCCGCGCATGCTCGCGGACTTCATGGCGTTCTTCGATCCCATCCGTCTCACCTTTTACTTCATTGCTACGGTGGCACTCGGCCTTGCGCTTCTTGCGCTCATCGACGTGTCGCAAAAGCACCATACGCTGCGGCACAATTTTCCGATTGTCGCCTGGGCGCGCTACATCCTCGAATCTCAGCGTGAAAAGATTCAGCAGTACTTCGTCGAGATGCCGCGCGATGGTCGCCCCTACAATTTGCGCCAGCGCCAATGGGTCTATCGCAGTGCCAAAGCACTCCCGAGCGCGACAGGCTTTGGCACCGATACCGACGTGCAAAAACCGGGCGCGTTCTTCTTTCTCAACTCGCCTTTTGCAACGCTCGAATCAGAGGCGCCAACAGACGCTGCGAAGCCAAAACTGCTTGGCGAAAACCGACCCAAACCGTTTCAACCAAAGCAGTTCACCAACATCTCGGACATGTCTTACGGCTCTCTCGGTCGCAATGCCGTGCAGGCGTTGGCACGCGGCGCAGCAATGAGCGGTTGTTGGCTCTCATCCGGCGAGGGCGCGCTCAGCGAGCACCATTTGAGTCAGCCCTGCGATCGTTTGTTCGAGATTGGCACCGCCAAGTTTGGGGTGCGCGAGCTCGATGGAAGCTTTTCGATCGAGCGTTTGCGAAACATCGAGCACACTTTCAACGCCATCACCGTGAAGCTGTCGCAGGGCGCCAAACCCGGAGCAGGCGGCGTGCTGCCAATGGCAAAAATCACCGAAGAAATCGCGAAAATTCGCAACATTCGGCGCGACGAGGATTGTCATTCACCGAACCGCTTTGGCGAGTTTCACGATGTGCCTTCGATGTTCGATTGGATCCGCATGCTGCAGCAGGAAACGCAAAAACCGGTGGGCTTCAAATTCTGCCTTGGCGATCGTGGGTTCGCGCACCGCGTTGCCGAGGAGCTGGCCGCACGCAAGCAGGGAGACCATCCCGACTTCATCATCCTCGACGGCTCAGAAGGAGGGACCGGCGCGGCCCCAGTGGGCATGGCGGACAACGTGGGCACACCCATCCGTGAAGCCCTACCGTGGTTCGACAACCTGCTGCGCGAGCACGGCGTGCGTGATCGCGTGCGCCTCATTGCGAGTGGCCGCTTTGCGACAGCGAGTGAGGTGGCTTATGGTCTTGCGCTCGGCGCTGACTACATCAACATCGCGCGCGGGTTCATGCTTGCGCTCGGCTGCATACAGGCGCTGATGTGTCACACGAACCACTGCCCAACTGGCATCACTACACATGACGCTTGGCTCCAAGCTGGCCTCGACCCAACAGACAAAGGCGTGCGCGTAGCCAACTACGTCAAAGCGCTGCGTTACGAGCTGATGATGATCGTGCGTGCCTGCGGCCTCAAGTCACCGGCAGAGTTAACACGTCATCATGTGAGAGTGGTTCAAGACAACGGAACGAGTCTGTCACTAGCCGAGCTCTGGCCCTACCCCAAGGCAGCGAAAGCTTAATTCAGCCGCTATTGAATCGCCGCAAGCACCTTGGACTAGAGGCGCTCACCGCTCACACTACTGCTTAGGCATAAAGGCGTGCTTTGGGCGTCGAGCAAGGTGCGTGTGGTTGGCGGCGCGGTGAAGAAGACGACTTAGCGGCGCGACTTTTTGCGCGCGGCCTTTTGCGCTTTGCGTTTGTCTTTTTTGTCTTTTGCAGATTGTTGATTCGGCTTAGCGCCAGCCGGGCGCGGCGCCTGGAACCCTGGCGGCGTAAAACCCCGCGGCAGCTGCGCCATGGCTTCTTGCAATCCGGCAGGCATCCCCATGCCACCCATTCCGCCCATGCCGGGCATTTTTGGCATGCCCTTCATCTGACCGAACACGTCGTCCATGTTCATGTTGCGCAGGTTGCGCATCTGCGCGAGTTGCTTGAAGCCCGGTAGCTGCCCGAGCAAACCAGGCGACTGCCCAATTTGCTGCATCATGGTTTGCATCATGTTGAAGCGGCCAATGAGATCGGTGACGTCCTCTGGCTTCACACCCGAACCTTTGGCGATGCGTGTGGCGCGCGATTTGTCGATCTTTTGCGGCTCTTCGCGCTCCTTGGTGGTCATCGACTTGATCATCGCTTCGATGCGCACGAGCTGTTTGTCGTCGACGTTGACGCCCTCAGGCATGCCGCCGCCGCCAAACAGCGGAAACTTGTCCAAGATGTCTTTGAACGACCCCATCGATTGGATGGTTTTGATCTGCGTGAGAAAGTCGTTGAGCGTGAACTTTCCAGCGAGCAGCTTCTTGGTGTCTCTCTCGGCCTGTTTCTCGTCGACGACTTGCTCGAAGTCCTTCATCAGGCCGACGATGTCGCCCATGCCGAGGATGCGGCTCGCGAGACCTTCGGGACGAAACACTTCGAGCTTGTCGAGCGTTTCACCCATACCGAGGAACTTGATGGGCTTCTTCGTGACTTCACGAATCGAGAGCGCCGCGCCGCCACGTGCGTCACCGTCGAGCTTGGTCATGATGAAGCCGTTCAGCGGCAGGCGGCGGTTGAACTCCGCAGCCGTGCGTACGGCGTCCTGACCGCTCATGGCATCAACGACGAGGAAAATGTTGTCGGGTTTGGTTTTCTCTTTGACCCGCTCGAGCTCGTTCATCAAGTCATCGTCGATGGCCAAACGACCGGCGGTGTCGAAGATGACGACGTCGCGGCCGGAGTCGCGCGCTTTGCGCACTGCGTGTGCACACATGTCTTCAACTTTGACGCCTGGCTCGTGAAACACCGGCACACCAAGCTGCTCACCCAGGACTTTCAGCTGATCGACGGCGGCAGGACGATAGATGTCCGCCGCAACGAGCAGCGGCTTACGCTTGTCGCGCAGCAAGTAGCTCGCGAGCTTACCCGTGGTGGTCGTCTTACCGGTACCTTGCAAACCCACCATCATGATCGTGGTGACCGGGCGACGGAAGACGATGGGCTGCGCTTCCTTCGTGCCAGGGGTGGCACCGAGTAGCGTCTCGAGCTCCTCTTGGCAGATCGCGATGAAGTGATCTTCCGGCGACGCTTTGAGCTTCTTTTTTCCCCCGTCCACTTCGGTAGAGACGACGCGCCCAATCGCCCGCTCTTTGACGCGTTCGATGAAGGTCTTGACGACGTTGATTTCGACGTCCGCTTCGAGCAGCGCGACGCGCACGTCACGAACGGCATCTTCAATGTTCTCCGCCGTCAGCTCGGTCTTGCCCGCGAGCTTGTTTTTGGCGGCAGTGAAACCTTTTGAGACAATCTCTAGCATGCGGCGCAGCTAGCTGTTGCTTGGACTTGTTTCAAGGGAAGCCGGGGCGAGTATCAGCCTTGCGTAGGCGGATGCGTTTGCCCTTCGAGGCGCCAAAGGAGCTGAACCAGGCGTTTTTTGTCTTTGGGCGACGTATCTGTAAACCGCACGCCAAACGATCCTGGCGGCCCAACATCGCGCCAAACGACTTCCGCGCCAAGACGTAAGGCAGACAAGGCGCGCGGCGGACGGAGCAAAATGACGAGCTGCTTGCCAAGTGGCGGCGGCGCGTCAGACATGATGCGCAGCCCACCGAGCGAGACATCGTGAATGACATCACGCGCGAGCGTGAACAGCGAGTTGTAGCGAATCTTCAGCGTGACCGAGAGCCGCCGCGATTGCCGTTTGGACATTTGCACGCGCGGTTCGGCCGCAAACGACAACATACGCCGAACGGCGTCACTTTGATCCGCGGCGAAGGCCACACCCACGCCGCGCTCTAACCCCGCTTTGCCGTGGCCACCGCGCCGTGTTCGCCGCCACATGACCTTGCCGCGAAGCTTGTACGCCTCGGTCGCAAACTGAACGGTGACCACAACGGCTGCGCCGGCGGGGACTTGATCGTACCCGGGAACGAAGATGCCGCCGCACGGATCCACCTCGACGAAGTAGTCGTGAAGCTGATTGGCATGCTGCAAGCGCAGCTCGAGATCGAACGTGGCGGACATGGGGTTAGCGCGTTGCTAGAACGTGCGGTCGCATCGGCGCAAGGAGCCATTGTAGGCATTGTCGCCTAGCGCAACCGGACGATCCTCTAGCGCACAATTGACGACCGCGTTCGTCGGGTTTGGAATCACGGGTTTGGGACCATTTCTGCAAATCGGACTCGCATTGAATTCCACTCGGCATTTACCGGCTACCCCGGTGTCAACGTAGCGTGTGGTCCAGCAGCTCGCCGTTGGGGAATTGGGGCTCGCGCAGTCGGCATCGGTCGCACAAGGCTTCGTGCAATACGCAGACAAATTGTCTTGCGAGGGCGTGCACGACAAACCACCATTCCCAGCCGCTTCTAACTTCTGATCACACTCGCCTTCGCGCTGGCAGCACTCGTACAGACCGAGCTTGCCACTCAAACACGCGCCGCCGCCGTCGGCTTGTTTGGTGCATTTATCGCCTGCCCTGCTCCCGGTTTTGCCGCACTCGCTGTCAGCGGTACAGCGCTTCGGGACCAAGTAACAAAAGAGCCTGGGCCGGCAGTACTGCGCGGCAATCTGTCCGGCTGCGTTGAGCTTATTGCCATTGTACTGACGCGCATCGGCGATTGGGAGAGACGGAAAGCAGCACATGTTGTCATAGTCGCGTTTGCAATCGTTCACGCACCCTATCGGCGCTTCTTCTGCGCAGTTGCTGTCGAGCGCGCACTCGGTGGTGCAGGTCTTCACGTCACCCAGGCTCGCATCACCCTGAAACACGTTATTGCACAGTGGCGCATTGTCGCCGCACGCGTTCATCAAGTCGTTCGCTTGCGATATGCCGTCGTTATTCGCTGAGCTACATTGGTTGCCGAGTGAAGTGTCGTTGCTCGGCGTGCTCGTCCCACGTACGACCTCGCTTGTCTGAAGACAGGCATAAATACTTTCGGTCACCGGCGCGCACAGTGTGGATCCGGTGCAGTCAACCGGATTGATGCAGCGTTTGCGACAGCGGTTCAGGGTGGGTACGCAGATCGCATCATCGTTGCATTCAGACGTGGTTTTACACGGCAAGTCACAGGCAGCGGCGGCGAGTGTGAGCAGTAGCGCTACACGATTGGGCATTGGGAGAGCTTAGCGTGGAGCGGAGCGCGATGCGAGCGCGGGGGTCACGGATTCAAAAAGGCAGCAGAGGGTGGAGGGACCGGGTGACGTTTGGAGTTTGGAGGGTGCCGTGCGTCTATGTGTGGTCTCTCTGCTGCTTTTTCGAACCCGCGAACCGGACGATTCCAAGTGTGACGAGAAAGGCAGCAGAGGGTGGAGGGACCGGGTGACGTGGAGGGTGCCGTGCGTCTATGTTTGGTCTCTCTGCTGCTTTTCTCGTCCCGCTTAGCGTTTCGTTCCGCCCCGCGTTACAACTACAGTATCGGTAAGCACCCGAGACGGTTGTGTGAAAAAGTAATCTTTTATCCCACACAGACACACAACAATGGAATCGTTAGTTAGGTCGAGGGGTTAGCAGAGTAAACCGCGGCCGACGTGCAGGTCTCAGACACGAGAACCTTGGTGAGCCCAGGGAGCGACAGGCGATCCCAAATCCACTTGGCGAGCACTTCACTCGTTGGGATCTCGAGCCCAGCAATCTCGTTCAGATAATAGTGATCCAATTTGAGCCGGAGGGGCTCAAACGCCTCCTTGATGGTCGAAAAATCCATCACCCAGCCAAGCTTTGGGTCCACCTCACCGCGCACCCAGATTTGCACGCGGTACGAATGCCCATGCAGGCGGTAGCATTTGTGATCCGTCGGCACGTTGGGCAGACGGTGCGCCGCCTCGAAGGTGAACTCTTTGTAAATCTCCACGTTAGCGATCTCCTACTGCGGTGAAAAAACGAATCGGATCCACGTCGCCCAATTTATCCGTGGGCACGTCGACTTCGATCTCGTCACTTGGAATGAACGCAGGCCGATCGATGCAAAGAAACGATTGCTCGCGGTTCGTAGGATTGTCGTAGCGATGCGCGAAACCGCGCGGCCATGACCGTGCAAGCCCAGCCTGCACGGGCTTCCCCTGGAGAAGCAAACCCTGACCAAGCACGAGCTCACTCTCATCGATCTGCAAATGAACGTGCGTAGGCACCGCCTTACCAGCCGCCACGCGCTCGCGGTAGATGCCGCATTCTTTGGTCTCAAAGAGCACGTCTACAAAGCCAAATTCTTTCACTTCCGTGACCACTTTGTAGTCGGTCGGCTCCCGCACGATCTCAATTGCCGGGATGCCCGCGCCCGCTAGGGCTTGCGGTTTGACGAGTTTGACCTCGACGCGCTGCACTTGCGGACGGCTCACGTCGATGCTCGGCGGCGCGAGCACATAGGCGGCCACGGCCTCTGCGGCGCTTTCGAGAAGCATGAAACGCGAAGCGATGAGCAAGAAGCGCAACTCACCCGCGAGCCGAGCGTAGTCGATCGTCTCACTGATGCGGCTATGCGAGGCTGCGGCGCGCGTATCCAAGTACAACGCAAGGCTCAGCTCAACCGGCTGGGGCGTTTGGCGCTCGTTGGCATAGATCCCAACAATGCAATCGATCCGCATGCTGGTGAGTGAAAGTTTATCGAGTCTAGTGGTCATGTGACGCTGAGCCCTCCATCGACGCGCAGTGTTTGGCCCGTGACGTACGGCGCCGTCGCAAAATAGGCCACGGCCCGCGCGACGTCTTCTGGCGTCCCCTCGCGGCGCAGCGGCACTTCACGAATCGTCTTTTGGCGTTCCTCCTCAGAAGTGCCAACGGCAATGGCCACAGGTCCCGGCGCCACAGCGTTCACACGCACCTGCGGCGCAAAGTCTACGGCCCACACCTTGGTAAGCGCCGCGAGACCCGCTTTGCTCGTGAGGTAGTGCATGATGTCGCGCTGCTCGCGGTACGGCTTATCAACAGCCATGTCGGTGATGTTGACGATGCTTCCTTCAGCGGCGCGCAGCCTGCCAATCAATGCTTGGGTGAGAAAAAACGGCGCATATAAATTCACCTGCGTCACGCGCTCGAACGCCTCGCGCGTCACCTGCATGAATGGCAGGGGTTCGTAGATGCCGGCATTGTTGACGAGGACATCGAGCTTGGCGGGCACCTCGTTCGCAAGCGCTTCTATGGCGGATGGCTTGGAGAGATCGTGGATCAGCACCGTCGCTTTTCGCCCGAGCGCTTCGACCTCTTTGCCAAGCGCTTCAGCAGGCACCCGTGATTGGTTCGCATGGATCAGTAAATCGAAGCCGCTTCGCGCGAGCTCCAAAGCGATCGCACGGCCCAACCGAATGCCTGCGCCTGTGACTAAAGCAACCTTACTCATTGTCTCTCATCCCGGGCAAACCGTCGCCACAGAGGTCGCTGACTTTTGCCGGCCCAATCATGCCCGCTGCCATAACCACGTGTGTCGCTTTTGACCAGAGAGACCAGCTTAAACTGGGCGCGCTACGAGGACGTGACCACGGCCCTGCGCATCACGATGGAGCGAGGCTTCCACTCCAAATACGCTGCGCAATAACTCCGGCGTGAGCACGGTGAGCGGCGGCCCCTCAGCGACGCACTTTCCGCCAGAAATGACGTAGATGCGGTGGCAATCACGCAGCGCCAGGTCGAGATCGTGCAAGATCCACAAGATGCCAACGCCGTTTTGCTCCGCCAGCGCTTTGACGCGGTCTGCAAATGCGTAGCGATGGTGCAGGTCCAAAAAGGCGGTGGGTTCGTCGAGCACCAAATACCGCGTTTGCTGCGCAAGCGCGCGGGCCAAAAGGACGCGTTGGCGTTCGCCCCCACTGAGCGCGTCGTAGGGCCGCTCAGCGAGCGTCTCCACATCCGCTGTTTTCAGGGCGGCAGCGACTGCAGCAAAGTCATTTGAATCGAGCTTGGAAAACGCTGGCCGCCTTGCTTCACGGGCGAGCGCCACCACCTCTTTGACACTGAATGAAAATTTGGGCCCTTGGTCCTGCAGCACAGCCGCCACCTGTTTGGCGCGCGCCGCAATCTCCATGCCGCTCAGCAGCACGTCATCAACGCGCACTTCACCCGACACAGGATCAAGCAACCCGAGCAGCGCACGAGCAAGTGTACTCTTGCCGGCCCCATTTGGACCAAGCACGCCCACCACTTCTCCGGGCGCAAGGTCGATCGACACTCCGCTGAGCACCGTCGTGCGGCCATACGCCATGCAAAGGTCGCGCGCGCTGAGCATGGCGATCAGTTCATGTAGTATTCGAAGCTGATCGCCAGCGTGCGATTGTTCGAGCGGTCGATCGCGTTGCGATAGGCAAGGTCGAGGCCGAAGGAGGTATGGCGAAAACCAGCGCCTAGGGACCAAAACTTGTCGCCACCCACGCCGTCAATCAGGAAGCCTGCGCGCACGGGCACCATGCCAACAATCGCGTATTCAGCGCCAAAATGGACGCGCGCACTCGGTTTGAAACGGGTGGAAAAATCAATCACCGCGTCGACGTCTAGCTCTAACCCAACCACATGCCCCGCGGCCCCCATACCGATGGCGATGGGTGCAAACTCGGCGATCGCGGGATTGGGAATAAGGTTGTAGCCAACGAAGGCGAGCGAAAAATACTGAATGGGCGTGAACAAAACGCCCGCGTCACCCGTGAAGCCCTGAAAATTCAGCGCTGGCACCGCAAACGCATTATCGAGAGCGCGCCGCGGAGCGTTTGGATTCTCCGGATCGATTGGCTCGTAGATTTTGTCGATGCTCGTCGGCAGGCGGCTGGCAATCGTGTACTTGCCCGAGATGCCGATCATGAAGATCCCGCCGATGTTGTAGGCCAGCCCAAGCTGCAATCGGTGGATCGACAAGTCGCCACTATTGAAGCGGTGCTCGAAGTTATAGCCAATGCCTGCAGCCACTTGGGTGGTCACGCTGTCAATAATCACCGCACCAGGCCGGTGCGCATTCGCTTCTTGCGTCCAATTGTAGTTGGCGGAGAGAATGTAGTGTTTTTTCGAGGCGAGACCTGCAGGATTGACGAAGAGGCCATCCGGCCCGTCGGCAATCGCTCGCGCAGCGCCGCCCATCGCAATGCTTCGCGCATGTTGAGGGTGGCCACCTACATTGGGTTCGGCAAGCAAGGACCACGGCCCTGGAGCAACAACGAGCCATGCGCTGAGCAATACGATCATCAGCAGGAACCTATAGCCTCAGTGCGCACGCCTTGCAAAACACGCGCGCGCCAAAAAATATTTCATGGCCGTGTCATTGCCTGTGCAGGAACAAGCGAAGTCCCGGCGCAAATGAAAATCGCCTAGATTGCCATTCGATCAAGTAGACTAGGTGCTGATGCGTGTCGCCGCCATCGCCGTCTTAATCCTCAGCGCGTGTATAGATTTCTCTACACCGAACTTTGCACCGGCGAAAGAACTAGCGCCAGAGGTCGTAGATACCATCCCCGCGAACGATGCTTTGGACGCACCCGTCAGCACCGTCATCAGCGTCTCTTTCAGCCTACCAATGCAAAACGCCTCGCTCACCCTGCTTCCGGCCGTCCCCATGGGCGCGGCGACGTGGAACAGCAACAAGACCGTCGCGTTGTTTCAACCTGAGAGCCTGCTCGCTTCTAGCACACGCTATGCGCTGCGCATTACCGGGCTCGGTGCCAATGGCAACGCGCTCCCTGACACCGAGCGGACCTTCACCACGGCGGCAGATCCGAACATGGGTCCCCCGGGCCCAAGCATGGCGACCGGCACCACTAGCGGGCTGCCGGCGCCCACTGTTCTCAGCAGCGTCCCAAACGATGGCGCAACCGCGGTCAACGGCACGGCAAACATGCAGCTCACGTTTTCCCGGGCAATGAATGACGTGCTCACGGAGGTGACGTGCACGCCGCCTGTGTCTTTCACGAGCAAACGCTTCGAC
>JBIKMD010000227.1:0-6563 GCA_044359465.1 Myxococcota bacterium | reverse complement strand
GCCTGGAAACGAATCAACAACACAGAGCATTTCCAGCATTCAACGTTGGTATCGCTAAAGGTGGGATTGACACTTGCCCTGGTGTACTCGACTTAGACTAACACATGCGTACCACTCTGCTCTTGACGACACTCGGTTGCTGCGCGGCGTTCCTATTTGGCGTGTCCATGGCGTGGGCCGACACAAAAACAGTGGATGCCGGAGCATCTGACTGGGTGGGACTCGCACCCACTACACCGCACCAAGCTGCCACGAGCAGCTTCGAATGGATCTACAAGGGCGCCCTCGGTGACATCCGCGGGCCCACTGGCCCGAGCGGAGTGAGCGGCAGCAGACCAGAAGCCGACATTGTGGAGGTCCGCTTTGCGAGCGATACCACCACGCTCTTTGGCCTCGTACGTGTAGCGACGGTGAGTGATCCCGCCACGCTCGCGCTTGCGATTGGCATCGAGCGCGATGGAATCGACAACGGTTTTGGCATCCAAACGCTTGGGCCGGCCTCGTCATTGCTCGTCTCGGATCGTTCTGACCTCAAGCCAGACGTCGAGGCGTTCGTGCGGGCGAGTGGCGTGGCGTGCCGAGCGGGGTCAGCCGCGTGGGCGCCTTGTGGCCCGGCGGCCGCGAGCGGCGCAACGTCACTCATTGAGTTTTCGATTTCGCTCGGCTCGCTAGGGCTTGTGGCTAGTGACACTTTCCGCGTCACCATGGCGAGCTTCGTTGGTGATCCTAGCGTGGTGGATTTGAATGCTGCGCCGCCGGGAGGGAATGCAACACGCGACTTTCCGGTGACAGATGCGCTCGATGTGGTGAGCCTCCCAGGCATGCAAGGTGACGCCATGCAGCGCGACCTCTCTGACGCTAGTGTCGATCACGGCTGGCGACTCACGCTGAGGGGAACGGCGGGCCCACTCGCACGCGCCGAATGCGCCCCAGGCCTGTTTAGCCTCGCCGACGGCTATGAGCTCTGCGAAGCCTGTCCTGCCGGCACAGAGCAGCCGGAGTATTCCGCGCGATCGGCTGCCGACTGCCGCCCCTGCGATGCGGGGTCCTTCAGCAGCACGGCTGGGGCAGCGGAATGTCAGCTTTGCGCGTCAGGACGCAGCGCCGATAGGCAAGGCTCGACCGAGTGCACCGCCTGTGCGCCGGGTCGTTTTGCTCCGACGCTTGGCTCCTCGAGCTGCGCGCAGTGCGCCCCCGGCAACTTTGCGCCCTTGGCAGAAAGTATCTCATGTATGGCTTGCCCTGTTGGAAGCGAAGCGCCCGGCCCAGGCTCGGCGAGCTGTGCTTTGTGCGGCCTAGGCACCTATTCAGCAGGCACCGGCACGGTCACTTGCACGAGCTGCACGCCTGGATCGTTCGCCGGAGCACGCGGTGCAACGGGATGCACGGTCTGCGAGCCAGGCTCACGTGCAAGCGAGAGTGGTGCGGCTAAATGTGAAGCCTGTGAGCCCGGCACCAAAGCACCAAGCGGTGCGAGCACAACGTGTGAGCCATGCGACCCAGGTGACTACGCAGCGCAACCGGGGGCACAGACGTGCAATGCTTGCCCTGCTGGCAGCACGAGTGATCATGCGGGCGCGACGGCGTGTGTCGCATGCGGCATTGGCCGTTTTTCAGCGACGCCCGGAAACACTGCCTGCCAACTTTGCGACGCGGGAAGCTTCTCGGACCGTCTGGGGGCGACGGTTTGTGCGAGCTGCGAGCCCGGTAGCAGCTCGCCCGCTGGGCGCCCCTACTGTACGTTGTGCGCACCAGGGAGCTACGCAGAAAACGACGCGTCCACCACGTGTGAGCCCTGCCCCGCTGGTCACGCGGCGCCGACCTACGGCGCGGACAGTTGCGATCAATGCCCCGCTGGCGCCGCCGCAGCCACGGGAGCGGCGAGCTGCACAGCCTGCGCGCCCGGTAGCTACTCGGACGCACCAGGTGGCGCCGAGTGCACGCCCTGCGACCCGGGCTCTGCCTCGAGTGCGCCCGGCGCAGTCAGCTGCCAAGACTGCGCGCCAGGCAGCTACGTAGACCATGCCGGCGCACAAACATGCATTGCCTGCGCACCAGGCCGCTTTTCTTCCGTTGCTGGTCAAACCACCTGTTCAGAGTGCCAGTCTGGCACCATTGCGGCGAGCGCGGGACTCGACGCTTGCGAGCCGTGCCCGGAGGGGTCATTCGCAACAGGACCAGGCAAGTCGCGCTGCGAGCTCTGTGCGCCAGGCTCGTATTCGGATGTGCTGGGGGCGAGTGTTTGTCTCCCCTGCAATCTTGGTAGTTTTGCGCTCACGCCGGGCTCGAGCGCTTGTTTGAGCTGCCCGCCTGGGACTTTCATGGCACAAACTGGCGCACACTTTTGTAACGCATGCCCTCCCGGCTTTAGCTCACTCGCAGGCGCAACGAGCTGCGATATCGTCGTCGCAACACCCACCGGACCCACAGGCGCAATGGGCGCAGCGGGTGTCACCGGAGCACCAGGTGAAAAGGGCGCGACGGGAGAACCCGGCACGCCGGGCAGCGTTGGAGGGCCGGGACCTACTGGCGCTACGGGTGAAGCGGGCGAGCCCGGCGCGGCTGGGGCGCCCATCGTAGGCAGCACGCGTGGCGGCTGCTCGCAAATGCCAGAGCCCCTTTGGCTTGCGGTAGTAGCCTTCGTAGCGCTGAGACGGCGCCGCCGTTGATGCTCGCTCCAGCGCTCAGGCTGCGACTGTCTCTAGCGACAAAGGTGATGGGCCTCGTCGCGTCACCTCGGCGCTGGACGCCTCGCCGGCTCGCGAATGTCGCACGCGCCGCGTGGCAGCATTTCGTCACGCAGCCAGACGTCTCGCGGGCGAAACCAGTACGTCTCGTGATCGATCCGAGCTCGCATTGTCACTTGCGCTGTCCTTTGTGTCCTACGGGCCAAGGCCGCAACGAGCGCACCCGCGCGACGCTCTCCCTCGCGCACTTCCAGCGTCTGATCGACGAGGTGTCTGACACCTTGCTCGAAGTGGATCTCTTTGGCTGGGGCGAGCCACTCATGAATCCAGCGCTCGAAGGAATGATTGCCTACGCCAACACCGCAGGCATCCGCACGGTCGTCAGCACGCATTTGAATCTATTGAACGAACAACGTGCAGCGGCCTTGTGCGATGCCGGTTTGGACGAGCTGATTGTGTCGCTCGACGGCGCCTCTGCCGACACCTACGGACGCTATCGTGTGGGAGGAGACTTCGGTGCGGTGCTGAGGAACGTGGCGCTGCTGCGTCGGGTCCGCGGGGCACGTAAAACGCCAACGCTCACTTGGAAAATGCTCGTCATGCAACACAACGAGCACGAGGTGCCACTCGCCAAAGCCCGCTGGAAGGCGCTCGGATTCGATGCGCTCGTGCTCAAGGCCGTACGCACGGACATGGGGCGAGAGCTCGAATGGTCAGACAAAAAAAGCATTGAGGTGGTGCGTCCATGGCTGCCCAAAACAAGCGACATTGTGCGCTACGACGAAACGGCTGAGCGCCGCCATCACGCGCCGAGCCGCTGCCTGTTCTTGTGGACCCAAGCAGTTGTGGATCCCAGAGGAAGCGTGGCGCCTTGCTGCGCGGTCTATGAGCCGGCGCATGACCTTGGCCAGACCAACGACGGCACTAGCCTCATGAGCGTCTGGAACGGCGAGCGTGCCCAAGCGCTGCGCAAACAAGTCAGGACCAGAGATGCAACGCGTGATTCGCCCTGTAGCCGTTGTATCAAAGAGGGCTT
Source organism: Myxococcota bacterium (assembly GCA_044359465.1). Lineage (GTDB taxonomy): Bacteria > Myxococcota > JADLHZ01 > JADLHZ01 > JADLHZ01 > JADLHZ01. The sequence continues at coordinate 2,840 of JBIKMD010000227.1, read as the reverse complement.
CGTCGAGTATTGAGTCAGGGGCTGCTTGGGCCTCGAGGCCCCCGTTCCTGAATGAAGGCGCGTAGGGTCGCTTGCGCGTCTGAGTCCTTCGGATCGAGGCGCACTGCCGCTTCGAGCGCACTCCGTGCCTGCGCCCAGTCAGCGGCGGAACCTGGCGCTTGTTTGAGCAGTGAATAGCGCGCGAGCCCCAGGTGGTAATGTGCGCGCGCAAACGTTGGTCGCACGGCGATCGCTCTCGAAAAATAAGGAATCGCTTCGGAAAAGCGGCCACGCCGTGCAATCGCGCTACCGTAGTTGTTGTTGGCTTCCGGGTACCCCGGGTTGAGCTGCAGCGATGCCGCGTAGTGTTCAGTGGCGGCATCCAGTTGCCCACGCTCGTCCAGTGCGACGCCTAGGTCGTTATGCGCAAAGAAGCTTGGGGCTACCGCTAACGCGTGCCGAAAAAGGGTTTCAGAGTCCTTCCAAACACGTACCTGGCGGGCCGAGAGAAACGCGCAGCCAAGGATGATGACGCTGGTGAGCACAGAGGCTGTCATCCGCGAGCCCAAGCGTTCCAGCTCCCACGCCACTAGGATACAAAGTCCAGCACCTGGCAAATACAAAAAACGATCGGCGATGCTTTGCCCACCCGCCGGAACCAAACCACTCACGGGAATGAACGCGAGCAAGAACCAAGCGAGCCCAAAACTCACGTGCGGCCGCGTCCGGCGCGACCAAACAATCAACACCAGCAATCCCGCACTGGCGAGCGTCGCAAGCGCAACGACAACGACAGGGCTCTCGACGCGCGGGTAGAACACGGCCAGATCGACGGGCCAAACAAAAAGTCCAAGGGTTCGCATGGCGTTCACAGGAACCTCTGCGAGTCGGCGGAGCAAGGGCACGGCCTCACTGCTCGCAATCGCATGCTCTCGCGCTTGACCAAACAGCGTCCACGCAGAGGCCGCCAGCGAAAGCACAGCAAAAGGCGCGAGCCAGCGTACTGTTTTCGCAGCAGGTAGCGGGTGCGTTGAGAACGGGACGAGGGTCAACAGCAGCAACAACCCTGGGAGTACGACCCACGTTGGTTTGGCGAGGAGCGCACACGCAAAACACACCACACTCGCGGCTGCGTAGACCAAGAGAGAGGCCCTTTGTGCAACCTGACGCTGGCGCGCCTGCGCAACGAACAACCAGAGCGAGGCAAAACCAAAAAGCGAAGACAACACGTCTTTGCGTTCCGTCACCCACGCGACTGACTCCACACGCGTCGGGTGCAATGCAAACAGTGCGGCGGCCACCAGACTCGGTCGCGCAGCACCAGTGAGCGCGAGCAACCAAACGAACACGAGGCCGCTCACAGCGGCGTGATGCATGACATTGCTGAGCGCGAGCCTCGCAGCGTCCACGCCGTAGAGAGAGACATCGACCATCAACGAAAGCCAGGTAAACGGATGGTAGTGGCCTCCACTCGTCGTTGTGAACGCCCACTGAACACCGCTTGCAGACAAACCCTCCCGCACGACCGGATTGCGATACACGTACAGGTCGTCGTCTAAGTTCACGAAAGCGTGCGTACGGACGTCCGAGTAGGTGAGCGCGAGCAACGCTAGCAGCGCAGTGCCTGCAACCAAAACGTAGCGACGCGACATTGGCAGCTTAGACGAAGCCCCAGCGGCGGCGCAGCCACCACTCGAGTGAGAGCACGCCGGCAATCGCGAGTAGCGCGATCCACGTGTTCCACAATGGAATTTCTTGATGACGATCGACATTCGCGGTGGTGGCTTTGGCCCGCGCCCAGCCACTGACGTCTGCACTCTCGAGCGACTGCGAGACGCCTCCCGTGGCGTCAGCAATCGCGCCCATCACGTCGTCACGCGAAGCGAGCGCCGCACGTTCTTTGTCTGCATCATCGCCGTAAACCAAAAGCGACGCAGTGAGAGGATCGTCGTCAAGACGCGCCTCCGCGGTCGCGCGCACGACGCCGCCACGCTGCACAGTGTATGAATAACTATACACACCATCTTCCGCGGTCTCACCGCTGACAATGGTATCTGGCCGTCCTTGTTCGGTGATCACCAAACCAATGGGCGCACGCGGGAGCGGTTGGTAGTCCGCGCCGAGCACACGTACCGAATAGTCCACCGCTTCGCCCACACGAACGCGGTCACGGCTGGCAACGAGGCGCAAACGCGACGCCTCGGGATCGCGCATGAGCCAACGAAACATCTGCGCAATGAGACGTTCGTAGCTCTGCCCCGTCTCCCCGTGCAGCTTGTCGACAAAACTCCATTTCCACAAAGTATCCGTGGTCACAGCGAGCGTGCGTCCCTTCCCCACTTCGCGCACGGCCATGACCGGCATGGGCGTTCCATCGCGCGATTTCAGATCAGGATGCGTGAGGAGCGCCGTGGCACCGGGCGCTAGCCCGTCCACCTTCATGACACCAGACAGCTTGGGCAACGCGCCCACGATCTTGCTTCGCGCCGTCGCTGCTGCGGACAGGCGCAGCACGGGATGCTTCTCACCCGCGGCGGTCACCGTGGGCGTAAAGTCGCGGTAGTCCATTTCGTTCGCAGACATTTCTACGGGCATCACATCTGCAAGCGGCGTCTGAGCGTAGGCCCCGCCGCCAAAGCTCAGCTCGCCGCCAAACATGGCGAGCGCGCCGCCTTTGTTGAGTACGTGCTCTCGCAGATTCTTGAGCAAGTAGGACATGTTGTACGGGCGATAGTCGAAGTTCTGCAGCACGACCACGTCGAAGGTGTGCAGCTCCGTGTCGAACAGCTCGTTCGTAGGGAACGGGATCAACGATGACTCATTCTGCGGCACCGACTGAAAATCGCTTGGTGTTCGCAAAA
>JBIKMD010000226.1:0-6580 GCA_044359465.1 Myxococcota bacterium | reverse complement strand
GAGCCAAACCTGCAGGAGTGAATCCATGGACGTCATCGCACTGCACCGCGCGCAATTCGCTTTGACGATCATGTTTCACTATTTATTTCCGCCGCTGTCGATCGGGCTCGGCCTCTACCTAACGCTGCTCGAAGGTCGGTATCTGTGGAAACGCGATCCAGCAGACCACGTGCTCGCCAAGTTCTTCACCAAGCTGTTCGCGGCGAACTTCGCGGTTGGTGTGGCGACCGGCATTGTCATGGAGTTTCAATTCGGTACGAATTGGGCAACCTACTCGCGCTTCGTTGGCGATGTGTTTGGTTCAGCGCTCGCGGCAGAGGGGATCTTTGCCTTCTTTCTCGAATCCGGCTTCTTAGCCGTGCTGGTCTTTGGTTGGGACCGTGTGGGTCCCAAGATGCATTTTTTCAGCACGCTCATGGTGTTCATGGGCTCAGTGTTTTCGAGCGTGTGGATCGTCATCGCCAACTCGTGGCAACAAACGCCAGCGGGCCATCGCATCGTCATGAACAACGGCCAGCCTCGCGCCGAGATCATCGATTTCTGGGCGATGGTCTTCAATCCCTCGTCCATGCATCGTTTGGGGCACGTCTTGCTCGGGGCCTTCGTACTCGGCGCTTACTTCGTGATGAGTGTGCTCGCGTATTACGTGCTGAAGAACAAACACAGGGCCCTTGCCGAGCGGGGCTTCAAGCTAGCGCTCATCGTCTCGTTGGTGGCGTCCATGGCGATAGTTCTATCAGGACACTCGCAAGCAGAGGCCGTCGCCAAGAATCAGCCCGCCAAGCTTGCCGCATTCGAGGCGCACTTCGAAACAGGGCCGGCACCGTTGTGGCTATTTGGTGTGCCTGACGCAGCAGAGAAGCGAGTACACTTTGCCGTTGGTGCGCCCGGTATGCTGAGCTTCTTGCTGCATGGCGATACGCAAGCGCCCGTCACGGGGCTCGATGCGTTTCCTGAAGATGAACGCCCGCCCGTGCTCGTACCCTTCATGAGCTACCACGTGATGGCTGTGCTCGGATTTGCCATGCTAGCGTTGTCTGTGCTGGGCGCGTTCCTGCTCTGGCGCAAGACATTGTTCGCGAAGACGTGGCTGCTGTGGACCTTCGTGCTCGCCGTGTTCGCTCCTTACTTCGCAAATCAGAGCGGCTGGATTGCCGCGGAAACAGGGCGTCAACCTTGGGTCGTGTACGGCTTGCTCAAAACCAAGGACGCCGTTTCGCGTATGGTTCCGGCAGAACACGTCTTGGTTTCAATCGTGTGTTTTTCACTGCTCTACCTCGCGTTGTTTTTCGTGTGGCTCTTCGTGATCAACGAAAAGATTCGGCATGGTCCGGACAGCATTCACCACACCAGCCAGGCGCCAATGGAGTCGTCAACATGACGCTCAATGACTTTTGGTTCTTGCTTCTTGGCGTGCTGCTCGCGGGCTACGCGGTGCTCGACGGTTTCGACCTTGGTGTAGGCGTGCTCCATTTGTTTGCGCGAGGCGATGACGAGCGGCGCATCATGCTCAACAGCATTGGACCAATTTGGGATGGGAACGAAGTGTGGCTCGTCACCTTTGGCGGCGCCCTGTTTGCAGCGTTTCCTCGCGCCTATGCGACATTGTTGTCCGGCGCGTACCTGCTGATCATGCTGCTCTTGTTTGCGCTGATTGGACGCGCCATCTCCATTGAGTTTCGCTCAAAGAGTCCTCACCCGCTCTGGCGTCAGTACTGGGATGGCTCGTTCGCTTTTGCGAGCACGGTTGCGTTGTTTTGTATGGGCGTGCTCGTTGGCAACGCCATGCGCGGCGTTCCGCTCGATGCAAACGGTGAGTTTGCAGGCACGCTTGGTGATTGGCTCTCGCCCTATGCAATCAGCGTGGGTGTCTTCACCGTACTTGCGGCCACTTTACACGGCGCCACCTATTTGCTGCTGAAGACCGACGGGGCACTGCATGAGCGCATTGAGCGCTGGGCGTGGACGAGTTACGGTTTGTTCCTAGCTGCGTACCTTGCGCAGACGATCATGACACTCGTGCACGTGCCACACGCAGTCAGCAACTTCACGCACGTACCAAGTGCGTGGTTGGTTGTGGCGCTCAACGTGCTCGCCATCGCGAACATTCCGCGTGCGCTCTACCGCAAAGCCAAGGGCTACGCGTTCGTTTCTTCGTCTGCGATGATTGTCGCGCTCACATTCTTGCTCGGGATGGCGCTCTATCCTAACTTGCTGAGTGCAAGCGGCGACGGTCAATCACTCACAATCTTCAATGCGGCGTCGTCCACAACAACGCTTGGACTGATGCAGATCATCGCGCTCTTGGGCCTTCCCTTCGTGCTCACGTATACAGTGATCGTCTATTGGGTTTTCCGTGGTAAAACCAAGGTGGACAAGTTCAGCTACTAGGTGAATCTATAGATATGGGGCGTTTGGGTTCACGCATTGCCACCTTTGCTGCCGCGTGGATCGGACTTTGCGCTTGTGCCTGCGCAGCTCTAGCACCGCGCGTCGACAGCATAGAGCGTCTGACGACCAAAGCTGGCTGCGAAGAGTTTCCTTCGTTTCATCCGAATGGGCGCGAGCTCATCTACGACGGCACGCTCGACTCTGGCTTTGGCATTTTCTCGCTGAATTTGAGCACCAAACAAAGCACGCGCCTTAGCCAACAAGCGAGCGGCGTGTGGGACTACTGGCAAGATTGGGACTACGCGGCGGCGTTGTCGCCGGACGGCACGCGCCTCATCTATCTCCACGACGGCGCAAATGGCACTGAACTACGGCTGATGCCTGTCACTGGAGACGCTGACGCACCACCCCTCACGGTCGCAGAAATCTCGGATGTAGAAGCCATCTGGGAGTCCAGCACAACAGTGCTCGCCATCGATCGTGCGCGTCGCGTCTTGTCGATCGATCTGTCGCCGGTGTTCAGCGGCAATGGAAACGCCAAAATTTCGGTCGTCACGGTGCTCCCTGAGCGCTTCAACCCCTACGGCATCATTCGCGTGGACGCGCAGACGTTGTTGTTCCGCGTTGAGCATGAAGACGGTAATCAGACGCGCTGGGCCGTACTGCGACATCTGCGCGGCGCGCCGAGTCTGGATGAGCTACCCCTGGATAGTGGAACCGTCGCCAAGTTGCGCTTTAAAGGCGGGCTAGTAAGCGGCGATCCCCGCTTCTTCTATCAAGCGACTGGAAACACCCTGAGCGAGCTCAGCTTTGGTTTGCGATCGCGAGACGGCGGTGCACTCCAGGCGGTGCAAATGGGAACGAGCGCACTCGGCGCGGGCAAGGTGTTTCAACCTGCCATGGGATTCGCTTTTTCAGGCGATCGCAAGCTCATGGCTTACTCGTCGTGCTACGAATACAACGTGGTCAGCCTCTTTCATGCCGATGGCACACATGAGGAGCTCACACCCCGCACGCCCGACGCGCGCCACGAAAGTGCACGCCTGCTCGATGCCTCGACGGCAATCCTCACCGAGCGCAACGCAAGCGGCCGCCGGCTGCTGCTTCTCGACTTAAAAACAAAACAGATGCGAGAGCTGGACCCTCCCGTGAGGGGCGACCATCCAAGCGTCTCTCCGGACGGCAAAACGATTGCCTTCGTCGACGTCACCAGCGAAGACGGAAGCTCGACCGGTATTGCGCTGCGCAGCGCTGGCACCCAGCGCCACCTCACCCACGGCGCACTCGACCACTCTCCGCGTTTTACCCATGACGGTTTGAGCGTCGTCTTTGCACGAGGCAGTACGAGCTACGACGGCGGCGCATTGTGGATCGTCTCGCTAGACGGCAAAGAACGCCCATTGGGACCGAGCGACGTCTCCGCGTTTGCCACCCATCCAAAGCGTGGAGAGATCATTTTTCATCAACGCGATACCGCGCAGCTCTACCGGCTTTCGCTCGCGGGGGGTGCGCCCGAAGCGTTGTCTGAAGAGCGCGTCAGCGTGCAGGATCTCACCTTTGATGCCAGTGGCGAACGGGTACTCGCCGTTCGTTCGCAACATGACCTGGTAGAAATCAGCAAGGATGGAAAGGCGAAGCTACTCGTCAACACCGGCTACTTTGGCATGCAGCACGCGGACTACCTAGGTTCGGACTATCTCGTCTCCAGCCGCGTTTGGGAAGGCGATCTGTGGCTCGCGCGCGGTCATTTTCCGTAACGAAGCGCTGCCCGCTCGCTGCAATCACACTGCTGAAGCGAGAGTTCAATCTCGAGTTCGAGCCGGTTTACGCACCACCACGTTCACTTCCTGCGTCAAATTCGGAAAATGCCGACCAACCCACATGGAGACCCGGTAGAACCACTCATAGTCCTCCAGGGGAAGCTGCTTACGCGCGCTAAAAAACCGAAATCCCCAGATCCGCACGATGGGATATGCGCGCAGAAAACGCTTCAAGCTGATCATGTTGAAGAACACGCAATGTTGGTACGGTCTACGGCCAAACAGCCGGTACTTGAGGCGCATGATCCATGACACGAGCACGATGTGCATCGGCACACCGATCAACAACAAACCACCCGGCTTGAGCACACGGTACCAATCCGCAAACGCTTGTTCTGCGTTGGTGAGATGTTCGAGAATATGGCTTCCTATGACGACGTCGAAAGAGTCATCAGCAAAAGGCAACGGCGCTTTTTCCAAATTCAGATCATCAACGATGTGGGCGTAACCGCGCTTCTTGCACTCCGCAACACGCTCTGGAGACAACTCGACGCCCGTCCAGTCGGCTTGGGGCGCCACCGTGTCGAGCACGATCTTGGCCTCGGCCATTCCGCTACCGATATCGAGCACACGCGCGGCACTTCCAAGCGCGCGAAGGTGTTCTCCCAGCGCGGGAATCATCTCTGAATAACGCGCTTGGCGCAGCTCGTACTTGCGGTGCGCGGGCAGCAACCCGAATGCAAGCGTATCCGGCTCGCCTGATTTGAAGAAGGTCACCCCGCTTCCTTTAGCCCGCCAGCGCAGGCTGTCAACGACCTACGGATTTGCGCCGAGCCTGCGTTGGCGCGAGGCGCTTGAACCGCCACAGCAGGCGTCCGTCGATTTGCGGAATGATCCGGATGCCGCGAACTTTTCGCGCGCTTTCAAACGCTGGACTGCTGAGACGCCTGCTCGTTTTCGAAGTGGGCGCGTGCAAGCCGCATCAGCCGCGCGCTAAACGCGCGAGCAACGCTTCGAACTCTTTCGCACTAATGTTGATCCCGTCGTATTCGCAAATACGCCCGTAGAGCGTTACGCTAGGAACACGTCGTCCGGGAAAGTCCTCCTGCGCGCGGTGCAGCTCATAGAGCACGATGCGTTCAATGCGCGTGAGGCCATCGCGCGCATCTGGAATGCGATCCGTTTGCAAGAGCAGCAGCGCCTGCTCGGCGGCATCAATGCGCAGTCCTTGCAGCAGCAGCACTTTGTTTGCATTGAGCTCACCGCGCAGGATGGTCACTTTGCAGTGAAAGTGATCACCCACCATGGTGTACACCGCTTTGTTCGCTTTGCCATCCACGGCCGGTGCGTGCACGTGCACCGCGAGCCACTCGGGCATGAGCTGCAAGCGCTGCGTTTTGCTTCCGGCTTTGACTTTGACCACTACTGAAACGCCGTCGAGCCGGGCGGTGAGGATTCGGTTCACAGTCGCGGACTAGCATGAAGGTTTTCGCGGGCCGAGATCCCAAGTCGCTTTCGTGCTTAAGGATGCGCGTGCCTTTTCTTTTCCTCTTACTGCTCGGCGCTGGCGCACGTGAAGACGTGCTCACGAGGCTTCATGCGCTCAATCGCAGCGAGCAGTTCCTGTTTGGCGTCGAGCACGGAACACTGTGGGGCATGTTCCACGACGGGCAGATCGTCACGACGAACGAGTGGTTCAACAAGACCGTGCGCGCCGGACAGTGGTCCTCTGATGCGGCTGCGATCACCGGTGATGACCCCGCAGTGCTCGGGATCAGCGCTGATATGCTCGCGTTCGAGCCAGAAGCGTGGAACCGCCGCGCACTCGTAGCGGAGGCGATGCGTCGTCAGTTGCAGGCAGGCGGCCTCGTCACCATCGACTGGCATGCACCTGCCTGCGGAGCAAAACACTTCTACGCAGAGGACGACTACAACGCACCGATCAAAACCCGTGGTGACGTGCCGGAGTCACTCAAGTGTGTATGCCAAATCGCCAACGGCGATCACACCTGGCTGCTCGCACAAGCGCGGCAACTCGCGAACGTCATCAAGTCAGAAAAGCTAGGCGACGAGGCGCTCATCTTTCGCCCCTTTCACGAACAAAATGGCGCGTGGTTTTGGTGGGGCAGCCCCTACTGGCAGTGCGAGGCTTTGCTTGGGAAACCAGGCGCACTCAGCGGCGCGAACGCCTACAACGCCATGGTGCGCGTGTTCATAGAGGCCATCAGGGCAGAGCTCCCGCACGCGCTTTTTGCGTACTCACCGGCAGACCTCGAGATCGAAAAGGAATCCGGTTCGAGCGACGCCATGGCCTTAGCGCGTGGAATTTTGCGTGCGCGCATGATCAAAGAGATGCGCGCACTGGGGCTCATCAACACGGCAAACCAAAACTACATGAGCGCCTACCCGGGTGATGATGTCATCGATAT
>JBIKMD010000225.1:0-6587 GCA_044359465.1 Myxococcota bacterium | reverse complement strand
AACATAGGCCCAAAGCAAAATACCAATACGCTTTGGGCCCATGGCGAAGAGCATGCGAAAATAATAACCAAGGCCACGCGTGTCCAAGTTGTGCGTGGACATGTCGCCAAGCAAATCGGCAAAGTAGGGGATGGCCTTGTGCGTGAGCGGTAGCGCCACCTTCATTTCCTCGGGACGCTTACGCGGCGCGAGTAGGTACTCGAACGAGCAATAGGGATCGTATTGATGGCCGTGCTCTATGTACACGCCGCCCTCGCTCAAATGAAACCACATTGAAAAGTCGATACGCGCGGCAAACGCGGTGCGCGCCTCGGGCGTATCCAGCTCGCGATGCCGCGCATAATACAGGTCCGTGAGCGCGCTCCGCAGGTGGGAAACGATCTGCGGGTAGTAGAACTCGCGATCGTGATTGCCGGCGACGATGTGCAAACGGTTTCCGTCACCAATGAGCTCGGACAAAGACAGAAACGCGGGCCGATGACTCTCGAGGATGCGTTCGAGCTTCCATTCGACGCGTGCTGGCGAATTATCTAGCCCATGTCTGCGTTCCGCGGCGCTGAGCCCCTGCTGTTCGTTGGCGCTCAGGCCTTGTTGCCAGCGCATGTAAGCTTCACGTGGATCTGGGCGGAGCGAAATCTTCACGAAGTCGAACATGTCGCCGTTGATCACCAAATCGAGTGGACCTTCGCGTTTGCGCTCACGAAGAAAATCCACGAACGCCACGAACTGTTCGTTCAAGCGGTTGATGTAGTGCTGAAGGGTCGGCGGTCCTTTTTGAACGAGATCTTCGCCAAGGTGAATGTCGGAAACGACGATGATCTGCTCGGAGCTCACAACCCCGTCAGCTTGCGCAGGCTTCAGCTTCCTTGCAAGGCACCAAGGTCACTTGCGAGTGGCGCTGGCACATCGCCTCTGGCGTAGAGCCGAACGCCGCCCTGCTCTACGGCTCGCCAAGCAGACGCAACCGTGACGCCCCGGCCGGGAATCAGCGTGTGCGCTGCAATACACACGAGCGGCGCGAGGACGAACGCGCGTTCACATAAATGAGGATGCGGAACCGTGAGCACGTCATCCGCAATGAGCAGATCTCCGGCAAGAAGCAGGTCGAGGTCGAGCGTCCGCGCGCCCCAACGTTCTTCGCGCACGCGGCCGTTCGCGGTTTCGATCGCTTGTAGTCGGAGCAAAAGGGCGTGAGGTGATAGCTCCGTGCGCAGCGCGAGCGCGGCATTCAGATAGGGGAGGGTGCTCGGTCCAAGCGGGTCAGTCTCGAAGACATGGGAAAACGCGTCAACGTTCCCGAGCGCACGAAGTGCGTCAAACGCCCGCGAAACAAGGGCGCCGCGGTCGCCAAGATTGCTCCCAAGAGCGATGAAAAAGAGTGGCTGTCTTATTTTGGCACCTGCTCAGTTGCTCGTGTATCTTGCCTACAGTTCGAATGAAACGCGCAATTCTCCTCATCTTTCTCTCGTTCGCGGCGGCTAGTTGTGGCCGCGGACGTATTTTGCCCGGCGAAGCCAAGTGCGACGCCGATCCCTGCGGTTGCAACGAGTGTCCTACGGCTGTTGATGCAAGCCTTCGCGATGCGTTCAAGTGTCGCTTGGTGCCGATCACAGACGCAGGAGACGTGGAGCTCTGCCGTCGGCTCTACGTAGACACGGTGGGCCGTCTGCCCACACCAGAAGACTACGCAGCCGATTGTCAGGGCAAAAACGTCGACACCATCGTCGACACCGTGATGGGCAAAGACGAGTACGTCGTCTCGCGGCAAAAGCTTTGGGCTGACCGCTTTGGCTACAACGACCTGCGAAGCTGGTATTTGTACACGCTCGAGCTCGATGTGACTGTTTCGAAGCTCTACCGCGGCGAAATCGACCTCCCAACCTTTGTGCAACAGGCCTCGATTCATCCTGCCTTGCTCACCGCGGGTGATGACTTGCTCGCCTCGCTCGTCGATCGCTCGGCAAACCCGCGTATCGACCCGCGCACGTTGAAGAAGACTCCGACTGATGGCTTTGTCGAAGCCGCGTTTGAAGCGCTGCTGCTGCGTTCGCCAAGCGCCGAGGAAATGTCCGAGGTTGCAAACCTCTATCGTCAATACGAGATTGACCCTGCGGCGAACGACCCGAGCCTACCTGGCTTTTCCGCGCGACAAATCTTCGTGCAGCCCTGCAATTGTGTCGGCGCAAAGAAAGCGTCGTGCCAAACCTCCAACAACGTGGGCGCGCCGCAAGATGTCAGCGTGGCGCTGCGCACGCCGAACACGCAAAACTGCGAAGCAGACAATGGCTTCCTTATCACCCAAGGCCAGCCGCAAGAGCTCGCGTCGCTCAATGCACCGGGAAAAGTGATCGCCGGTCGTCCTGATTTCTTTGAGAACCACGTGCGCGATACACTCGTGCGCTTGCTTGGCTACGACCCGATTGCCACGCTCGACGAAGCGACTGGCGCTGCACTCCTCAAGAGCCTTGCCACCAATTTGAAGAGTGATGGCTCGCTGCGCAACTTGGAGCGGGCGATTTTTAGATCCATTCTTTACCGCCAGGCGCAGCAGCCAGCGTCTCCTGCGCTCGATTGTGCAGGAAACGACTCGCCGATCTTTGCGGGTCCCCGCAAACGTTTGGATGCGGACGCCTACTTTGCGTCCATTTCGACACTCACGGGTTACAGCTTAGGCAAGTGTGACTACCGGTTCCAAACGCGGACCTATCCGAAGTTGATCAACGGTGTGAATCAGGTAGCGTACGCGCCGCCAGCGAGCATCTATTCTTACGACGCAAAACAACCAGCGACTGGCACCGAAGAGCCAGATCTTGCCGGTCGCAACAAGGCTCGCACGCTTGGTGCGTGCGGTGACCGCGTTGAGATCAGAAAACAAGATGATGCAGGGCCATTCTTCCTGATGGCGCTCGACTATGTCACGCGCGAGGCTTGCGACACGGCGCCGATTGCCAATTTGGGCAGCGGTGGCGCCGACGAAACCGCACTCGCGTCCGTTACCGACACGCAGTGGAAACGCTTCTTTTTGAGCGAGCCAAGCGCAGAAGAAAAAGCGGCGAGTGTTGCCGCCATGCAAGCCTGTTTGCAAACTCCAGCAACGTGCCCGGCTGACCGCGTGAGCCGACGTTTCTGTTCAGCGCTGCTCAAGTCAGCGCGTTTCGCGACCTACTAGGAGCTCTGTTTTGAAGCTCACGAGACGACAATTTCTAGCTGCATTGTCCGCGACCAGCGTCGCGCCGACGATTCTGATCCCGCGTGCTACGCGGGCCCAGCAACAAGCGACGCAGGCAGGTGCGCGCGCGCGTCAGGTGCTGATTATCTACGCGCAAGGCGGCTTGCGATCACACGCTTTGTTTTCGTTCGACGGCGCGCCGAAATCCCTCAACCCTTACGGTGTCGCTGGAACGCCGGCCAATCCCAAGGTGCCGTTCCGGCTCGCGAGCCCGGTTGGCGGCAACAAGGACCTGTATCCGTTTCCCACCGCGCTCGACGATTTCATGCCCGACTGGGGCGAGAACTTGCCGCCGCTCTACACGCAAACCGAGCGCTTCTCGCTGCTTGGACCCGTGGATCACAATCCAGGCGGCGAAGCCGTCGTCGATGAAAAGCGCGCACGCAATTTGATTGCGACGGGCCGGGCCGAAGGTGGTCCGGGTTTGCTGACGATTATCGGCAATGGACTCGGCGCCACCAGAGCCCTGCCGCCGTTCTGCATTGGCGATCCGGCCGCAATTTTTGGAAACGTGACCCCAGGGCTAGAGGCGTTTGCGCCGGTGTTCGTACGAGACCCGCTGGACATTGGTGCGACGTCAAACGCGTACAACCGTGTCGCGCGTGATGGTCGCAATGGCGCGGTGGATCAGTGGGAGCTCGCGCTTCGGGCCTCGCTCGACGATGATCTCAAAGCGAAGAATCCGCGTGCGGCCGCGTCCGTGATCGATCGTGTCATTGGTGGCCGTTCGCAAATGAAGGCCGTGCAAGAAGCGCTGAGTCTGTCCGATTTCCGTTTCGGAAACGCAGACACTACGGCGACCGGACCTTACTCGAAAGTGAAATCGCAGGGGACCACGCTGACCAATCGCGCGCTGGAACAAGCGTTCTTGCCGTTCTTGCGTTTCCCCTCGGGTGGTTCGACGACGACCAGCAATTTCACGGATCCGCTTGGCGCCAAGCTGGCGATGGCTGTGCGCTTGTTCCAGGCAGGTTGTCCTGCAGTTGCTGTAGGGTACGGCGGCTTCGATTTGCATCGCGACGAAGATCGTTTGATGCACCTCGTGACACGCCCGCTGGCGCGCGGCATGTCTGCGTTGCTGATGGTGCTGAGTGGGTTGCCGGGTGTGCAGGCCAAAACCATGCTCGACGAAACGCTCATGGTCGTGGTCAGCGAGTTCGGTCGCGACAACGTGCGTGATGATACGGGTTTTAACGATCAGGGCGGCTCGGACCACCGCGGTGAGCCATCTTCGCGCTATCAGATTCTTCCGGTCTTTGGCGCAGGCGTCAAAGGCGGCCGACTTATTGGCGGATTCTCGCCAAACGACAATCTGACGCCAACGGGTAAGACCTTTAGTAGCGCTAGCTTGAGTGCGACGCTGGTGAACGCGCTCGGCGTCGATCCAAGGCAATACATCAGCGCTGATCCGATCGAAGACATTTTTTCTGGCTGAACTGTCCGCGAAGTTGGTCCTAGAAGTTGGGGCGTTGTGCGTTGCATTAGACTCGTCATTGTCTGCGCGATCATCGTGCTTGGCACGAAAGCGTTCGCGGCAAACGTCGATGAGCTCATTCGTATTTTGTTCACCGAGAAAAACTTCAAGCTGCGCGCCAACGCGGTGCGCTTGCTCGGAAAGTCCAAAGACGCACGCGCGCTCACCCCCATTGTGGAGGCGCTCAAAGACGAGCATCCGGTTGTCCGCTCCGCTGCGTGCGCCGCACTGCCGTCGTTTGATGACGTGCGTGTGATTGGCGAGATTGAAAAAATGGAGGGCGATAAAGAGGACGCCGTGCGCAAGGCGTGTCGTGCAGCCCTCAAGACACTGCAGCGTCCCAAGACCACAGCGGCCACAGGGAAACGGCCTTCGCTCGACGTGACGGAGATTCGTAAGACCGGCAGCAAGGACGTTGACGGCATGCACCAGGCCCTTCAAGGCGCGCTCAAAGGTGAGATCGACGCAGGCAAAGCGCCGTTCAACATCGAGGCAGACACGCAGCGCGGCTACCGGCTGATTGGTGGCGCGAGCTGCGAGGATCAGGTACGAGGCAAGGACACGATCCTATTCTGTAAGGTAAACATGGTTGTTGCGCGTATGCCTGGGAAGATCATTTTGGGTTCGATAGGTGCCACCGGCGGCGCCTCGATTGACGACCCAAAAAATCCGGCCCATCGCGCCGCAACCCAAGCGGCGTTGTTTGCTGCGTTCGCGAAGAGTTTGCTCGAAGACGCCGTGAGTGTGGTCAATCAAGACCGTTCGCAAAATGGTGAGGAGACGTTGAAATGACCGATGAAGGACCACCGCCGCTGTATCGGCGCAAGTATCTGCTGAACGCCCGATTTCAGCTGAAGTACACCTTCGTCTTCATCTTGTTGTCGTCGATAGTCGCCGGCGTGCTCGGAGCAAAGCTCTACGGCACGGTGCGCGAAAACTCGCAGCTCATCGCGATGGACGACAGTGAGGCGAATGACGCGTTGCAAGCGCAGCTCGTGGGGCAAGACCGCAAGGTACTCTATGAAATTTTCGCCTGGCTTGCTGGCATGGTGGTGCTGATCTCCATGATGGGGGTGCTCCTCACGCATAAGGTCGCGGGGCCTGCGTTAGTCCTAACGAGGGCTCTCAACGAGCTTGCGCAGGGTAAAATTCCAAAGCTCCGGCCGCTGCGCAAAAATGACGAGCTCGGCGATCTTTTTGAAGCGCTGCACGCCGCTGTCACCCGCATAGACAGAGAAGTGAAAGAAGACGCGGCGCTTCTGGACAAGCTCATTGTCACGGCGCCGGCCGAGCTCAAAGGCGAGGTCGCTGCGCTCGCTGACCGCCTGAAGAAATACAACGCCTGAGACAGGGTTTCACCCGCTCAAAACGTCACCACCTCGCCGCGAGAGAACTTGCCGTTGTCCTCGATGATGCGTGCTGCGGCGCAGTTTGGGTCGTGCTCGAAATAGAGAATCCAATCGTCTTCGAGGGCTTGTGCAAGCAGCGCGCGCTTCTCTTCGAGCGTTTTGAGCGGATGTAAGTCGTACGCCATGACGTAGGGCAGGGGAATGTGTGCTGCCGTTGGGATGACGTCGCCGCAATAAAGCAGTTTGCCGTCACTTCCACCGTCTACGAGCACCAATTGCTGCGCGACGGCGTGACCTTCGCTGAGAACAATGGATACGCCGGGCACGAGCTCGAACGGACCATCGAGCAACTTCAGCTTGCCCGCAGCAATCAGCGGTTGCCAATCGTCGACGCGAAAGGAGGCGCGGTCTTTTTCCGTTGGGTTTTCGGCCCATTCAAGCGCGCGGCGTTGCAGATAGTAGTCGGCGTTCGGAAAGGTGGGTTCAAAACCCTGAGGTCCTTTGGTTGTGGCGCCGCCTGCATGATCAAAGTGCA
>JBIKMD010000224.1:0-6599 GCA_044359465.1 Myxococcota bacterium | reverse complement strand
AGGTGATACTAGACGCTGATGACACTCCGGTCCCACTGCCGTTCACGTTTCGACATCCGCCAGGCAGCCTGCGGCTTCGTGTGTTCGCGCCGGGGTATCGCGTTTCCTCTACGGAACTGCAGCTCGTAGCAGGACAACCCGTCAGCTATCACGTAGAGCTCGATAGGCTGAGCGTTGCCGAGCGTGACTACATCGATCGCGCTCGAACGCACTCGAAGATTCGCGCTGGTTTTTTTTGGAGCGGTGTTGGCTTGCTCGGTGCGGGGCTCGTTTTTGTATTGCTCCCCGGTCCAGATTCGCCTGCGCAAAACGCGCTCTACGCCCGATTTACGCAAGCAAGAACACGCGCAGAGGGAGATAGGCTCTACGCCGAGCTTTCGCAGAACGCAGACCGCGCGATGGCGCTGCGTACTGCTAGCTTTGTGCTGCTTGGGCTTGGCGTGGCCGCCTCCATCACCTCTGTGTTCATGTGGTTGTTTGCGCCGGAGCCTCCTGCGAGCAGCAAGCTGAGAGATTTGCACATTTCGCCGCTTGGCGTGTCGGGGAGCTTCTAATGCGATGTGCGTCGTTGCTCCTGCTTCTGGTGTCCGCGTGTAACGAACCCTTCGTACTAGCCAGTCGTTATCCGCGCTGGAGTGAGTTCGCAGGCGGCTGCGGCGTGCGCACAGACGGCGTGCTCGCCTGTGCGAGGTTGGTAGAGCCGGCAGATGATGATGAATCGCTTTATTATGTTTTCGACGGCAGAAAAGACGCGCCTGAAGTGCGCTCCCTTGCCATAGGCAGCGCAGGGCTCGACGGCTGCGCGCTGACGACCAGTGGCGCCATTCATTGTTACGGCGCAAATGAAGATATTGCCAAACCAGGGGTGGGTCCGTTCACGGCGGCGGCTCTGCGTAGGAATGGCCTTGCACTGTGTGCGCTGCGTGAAGATCGCACCTTGACCTGCGCGGCCGGCGGTGGCGCGTTTGCGGACTCAGTAGCGGCGCTGCCGAGTACACCGTTTGCGAGCCTCGGTGGCTTCTTTGGGAGCGCCGTCTACGTCGTTGATGACGCGGGCGCCGTACAAGGCTTTGGCTCTCCCGGCGCAGTGACGACACTCGTCAGCCCCGCGCCGCTCGCTCAGCTCTCGTGTGAAGATGCTGGCTGCGCAGGGCTTGGCCAAGACGGTTCGCTCGTTTGTTTTTCTTCGACCGGGCAAGCCCAAAGCTACGCAGTAGACGCGTTCACGGAAGTCATTCGTTTGCCAACAGGGTGCTGTGGTCTGCGCGAGCGTGGCGACGCCGTTTGCATCAATGCGCCGGATCTCCCGCTGCAACCGCGGGAATTTTCTCAGGCTCGGTTGGCGAAGATCCGATACGTCCCCGGCCTTGGTGTTTGCGGGCCCACGGTGAGCGGGGCTGGGGTGTGCGTGGACATGTACTGACCCGCAGGCAAGATTCTGTACGCCGACTGGGTAGAGTCTTGTGTGCTCAAAAGGGCGAGTGCTTGCCAAAGCTGCATATGCCTTGGACCTGCGCGTGCATGAAATAGACGACTGCTGCGGCGCTGACAGCCGCTAGTGAAGCAGTGCGTGCGTCCTCCTGTTCATGCTACGCATGGCTACTGCATGCGTTCCTCGCTCTCACCCGCCGCGCTCGAACACAGAGAGCGCCGTCGTGCGCTGCTTGCCGCGCAGCCACAACTGCGATCGCTCATGGGACCAAACCCATGGTCACTCGCCTGGATAGTTGTGCTGATTGGCCTGCAGTGCGGCATGGCCTGGTTCGTTCGAGGCGGCGGCGTTCTGACGGTCTTCGTTGCCGCATTTTGCGTTGGTCAGCTCATCCTGCATGCGGGCGGCGCGCTCGTGCACGATGCCGCGCACGGTTCGATTCTGCGGCGCAAACGCCTGATTGTCGATATTGCGCTGGACGTGCTTTTGACCTCGTTTGGCCACCACGCACAGTACCAACTCGACCACATCTACAGTCATCATCCCTACCTGGGCGACTACGAGCGCGATTATGAGCACAAAGATGCGTGCCGCTTTCGAGCCAGACGTGCGCTGAGCAAAACGCGGCCGCTGACGCATCGCGCTTTGATCGCCCTGCAATTGTGCATGGATCTGCTGCCTTTTGGCTTTCTCTACAGTGATGACATCGTGGCGGCACTCGAACGGCGCAGCACTCCGCTCGGTGTGGAAGACGTCAAACGGCACGTGTTCCGACCTTCACTCGCGCGCAACAAACGCTGGTTGCTTCGCAGTGTGTCGGTGCTGGTCTGGGTCGTGGTAGGGTTTACGCTTGGTCCTTGGGCGCTGCTGTATTGGGTATGGTCGCTTTCCATTTTTCAGGGCCGCATGGCGATCACCAACGTAGGGCAAGTGCTCGCCGAGCACCCAGAAGGGCCGCATGTGACCTACTCGTTCTATGGGTTCTGGAACGTGCTGCTGTTCAACACGGGTTATCATGACGAGCATCATACGTTTCCTGGCGTACCGTGGAATCGTTTGCCTGAGCTCAAACGCCGAGCACCGGAGGCCTTTGTGGCTCGCAGTGCGCGCGGCTACGTTCGCTGGTGGTTCGAATATGTCTTTCGCTTGGCGCCGCGAAGGCGAGAGCAACACATCGACGAAAGCCGCTGCCGGGCGAAGTCACAAGAACCGGTGAGCCAACCCGGCGAGTGACGCAGCCACTCCTGTCACCAGCAATAGCTTGAGTGAGAGCGAGAGGACATCGACGAACGGGTAAGGTCTCAGCCCGAACGCCTTGGTCAAGCGGTTAGTGAGCGCACGCTCGGCAAACACGGGCAGTGCGTGGCGCGTCTTACCAATGCTTGGAAGTGCGTAAGGTAGCATGTCGAGCACACGTTGTGACGAGATGCTGTTTTCACCGCCAAAGTGCATGATGCAGGGTGTGCTTTGGGTGAGCCGGTGGCGAAGACCTTCACCAGAGGCTTCGAAATCTTGGGTCTCGAGCCCTTCTCGCCAAATCGTCGAAGCAAAGACGCGCTGCTCATAATCGAGCGCCATCGTGTCTGGATGATCAACGAACCAGCGATTTAGCGCAGTCTGGTCACAGTGGTATGTTGCTTTTAGATCGACACGGCTCAGAATGTCGGCCATGGCGCCGGCGTAGCCCATAAACCCGCCGCCATTGATGTAGCGCCATGGAAGTCCCGGTCTCGGCGGCTCGGGATAGCGCCGCCAGGTCGCAAAGCGTCCGCTTGCTTGGTATTTTAAGCCCGGTTCAGTCGATGCCAAGAACGGCGTGCCAAGTGCTTTGAACTCGGCTTCGAACGCCGCTGCGCCTCGCAGGAAGACCACGTCCCAGCAATCTGTGGCAACCACGATGTCATTCGGTGGAAGCTTGCGCGCTTCGTCGCGAAACAGCTCACATTTGACTGCGTGCCCACTGTAGCGAACCCCTGCGCCGATCAAACGCGGCTCGATTCCAACACGGCGCGCCGACGCCAGGTAGCGCTGCGCCCCGGGCGTGTTTTGGGTCGAGACAGTGAGAAAATGGATCATCGCGTGCGGCCCGTACCGATCTGGGTGGGCAATCTCAAGCCCTGGTGACTTCAGACGAACAGGGATGTTACGCCGGCTGCCGTGCGTTTCGCCCTGATTTCCTTTGCAACGATCGTTGCCATCATTGCACTCACGGTCCTCGGCTCCGCCGCGCTCAGGCCCGTGTTGGCGCCTAGACCCGTGACGCCTCCAGGGCTCGTCGACACCCCAGTCGGGCCCATCCGCGCAGCAGGACACGTCGACTTGCACCTTGAGGGGAGCGAGGAACCCTATGACGCCGTGCAGGTCATGATTGGAACGTATGAGCAATCGCTCAAAATGAAGCTGCGGATTTGCCAAGAGCAGACTTGCGTGCCGACGACGCGTTGGCCAGTCGATAATCAGCAGATGGTGTTACCACTTCCGCGTGGCATGAAAGGCGGGACTGTCACGGTGTTTGTTGACGCGCTGACGTCCGTGACCAATCCTGGCGCTGAGCAGATCGCGTTTTGGGGCCATGGCACTGAGCCCATGGCTATTGGACTTCGCTCGCCGAGCTTCTCGCTTGCGCTCAAGGAGCTAGTCGCGTGGCGTTGAGCTCTCAAGGACGATTGCGTCGCCATTTAGGCACGCTGCTGTACTACGCGCGGGTGTCGGCTGTTCGTCCTTGGCATCTGGCGTTGCCGGTGGTGCTCGGTCTGCTCGGTGCCACGATCGAGGGTTCTTCGCTCGCGCTGCTCATCCCGCTCAGCCAGGGGATGGCCGAGAACTCGATGGCGTTTTTGTGGGACCTACCAGTCTTCTCCGAGATTGGCCCGTACATGCCGGAGGCCATTCTCGCTTCGCCTCGCTTTGACGCGTTGATGACGGTGGGGCTCGTGCTGCTCGTCTTCGCTACGCGTCTTGGCCGCATTGCCGTGGAGTACGCGAACAACTTGTTCATGTTCGCGCGCAATCAACGCTACGACGTGGCGGTACGCACTGATACGTTTCGACGTCTGCTGACCTTTGGGCGTCAGTATTTTCAGCAAAAAGCAGCAGGCGAAACACACACCATGCTCGATTGGTCCACCTCGACCATCACCATGCTGCGCACCATTGATGAGTTTCTCATCAATTCGATGCGGCTCATCGCCAAGGTATCGATCATGCTGGCCATCTCCTGGCAGCTCACGGTCGGTATGGCGCTTGCGTTTCCGCTTTTGCAGGCGCTTTTGTCTGGCATCACGCGGACAGTCGTACGCATCGCCATGACGGCGTCGCAGGCCGCACTGCGCGTGCAGCGAGAAGTGTTCGACGTGCTTGCGACGATTCCGCTCGTGAAAGCTTACTCTCGCGAAAACGAAACAGTCGCGCGTTATCACGACACGCTCGACACGCTACGCAAGGCGGGCATTGCCCAGGAACGTGTGCGGCAGCTCAGTTATCCCACGCAAGAAGCGGTGATCATCATCACGATGTTTCTGACGGGTGCCACGCTGATTCTCGGATCCGGCGATTTTCATCCCGGCGATCTGGCGCGTTTTGCGGCGTTCTTGCTCGTCGCACAGCAGTCCATGCCAAACTTCATGGGCATTAACCGCGTACGCATTGGCTATCTGGAGCTGGTCCCAATTCTCGACACGCTCGGCGGCTTGCTCAGTGACGAAGACAAACACATCGTGCGCGGCGGAACCGAAACGTTCACTGGCGTCAAAGAGGGCATCACGCTGCGCGACCTGCGTTTCAACTACGTGGGCGGGGTGCAAGCGCTTGCCGGTATTGATGCCTTCATCCCTGCGGGCAAGATGACCGCCATCGTTGGCGAAAGCGGCGCCGGTAAGAGCACGCTCGTCGACCTGCTCGCTCGTTTTTATGAATGCCCGGCTGGCAGTATTCTGCTCGATGGGCGAGATATCAGGGAGTTTTCGCTCGAGTCGCTGCACGAGCGCATGACCATCACGAGCCAAGATGTGTGGCTGCTCAACCGCAGCTTGCGCGACAATTTACACTTTGGTCTGGGGACTCCGCCTTCGGATGAGCGTTTGCTTCAGGTGATCCGCGATGTGGGCCTAGAGCCCATGCTCTCAGGTCTCAAGAATGGTCTTTCGACGGAAGTTGGAGATCGCGGTGTAAAGCTATCCGGCGGCGAACGCCAACGTCTGGCGCTCGCGCGTGGACTCCTACGCGAGCCGGACATCATCATCTTGGATGAAGCTACCGCAGCGCTCGATAGCGTGACGGAGCTGCGCGTGCAGGCCGCCATGTCCAACTTCGCAAAGGGCCGCACGGTCCTCGCCATTGCCCATCGTTTGTCTACGATTCGCGCTGCGGATCAGATCTTGGTGATCGACGCTGGCAAGATCGTCGAGACGGGCACCTGGGATGAGCTGCTCCAAAAACAAGGTCCGTTCCGCCGTCTTTATGATGCCCAGCAAGGTACGGCGCCAAAAGACGAAGCCGCATGATTCGCAGTCTGCGACGGTTCTTTGTGCGATCGCGACGTGCCTCGGGGCCAGATGCGGCCGTGTTGTTCGTGCTGCATTGTTCGCCGTTTTCGGAGTTTCCAGGCGGCACCGAGCATTGGGTGTGTGACCTCGTTCGCGGTTTGTCTCTGCCCCGCGCGTTGATCGCTTATTCTGATGGCGCCACGCTCGCGGTGCATGATGTGAGGGGCGGCGCCATTTCGCGTGAGCCGACGCGTCGCTACAAGATAGGCGAAGCGTCGCAGTGGTACTGTCTCGATCACCGGGGCCTTCGGCGCGCGTTCGATCGGGTGCTGGCTGACTTTCCTGTCGCGCTCGTCCATCTGCACCACTTGCTGCAGTTGCCACTTTCGATCGGCCAAGTCTTCAAAAGGCGCGATGTTCCGTATGTCTTTACTGCGCACGACTACTTTGCCATTTGCCCGAACTTCGTTTTGCTCGACTACGCGAACAACAGGCCCTGCGATTGCTCGCCTGAAAGTCGCGCGCGCTGCTTGCAAGGCATTAGCGAAGAACACGGTACGCCGGGCCTGAACGCGCGTTATGTGCAGGAACATCCGAGGCGTCTCGCGACATTCCTCTCGCAAGCAGCGGCGATCACTACGCCGTCAGCCGCCGCCAAAACGGTCCTCACCAAACACAACCCA
>JBIKMD010000223.1:0-6600 GCA_044359465.1 Myxococcota bacterium | reverse complement strand
CTGCGTCCGCTTCCGGTGCTGCCTAGCCGTATGCACCTCTCGCAATCCAAGTTCGTCACGCTGCGCGACAAACAAACGCGCACCATGGTGTTTGACGATCTGAAGAAGAACGACGACCCAACGTTGATCAACGACAAGCTCGTGGTGACCCTAGACGCACAGCTCTTCTACACGGTGCTCAAGGCGCTTCCGTACTTACTCGAGTATCCCTACGAATGCGCGGAGCAGACGCTGAATCGCTTTGTGTCCGGCGGGATCTTGTCGAGCTTGTATACGCAATTCCCTGCTGTTGCGGAGATGGCAAAGGGGTTCAGCAAACGCGACACGCGCCTAGAAACCTTCGATGCGCCCGATCCGAATCGGCGCATGACCTTGGAAGAGTCACCCTGGGTGCAAGAAGCAAAAGGGGGGGAAGACATTCCCTCTGCCGCTCTGGTGAACGTGCTCGATCCTACGGCCGCCAAACGCAACCGCGACACCTCACTCGAGAAGCTGCGTAAGATGCAAACCGCGAACGGCGCGTTCCCGTGGTTCCCAGGCGGACCTCCGTCTCCGTACATCACACTCTACTTGCTCCATGGATTCGCCAAAGCTGCCGAGTTTCAGGTGGATGTGCCCAAAGACCTGATCCAGCGCGCCTGGTCGTATACGGCGAGCCACATCAAAGGCGACGTCTTCACGTGCATGCGCGTGCACGACTCGTGCTGGGAGACCGTGACCTTCGTCAACTACGTTTTGACTGCGTTTCCTGACAAAACTTGGGGCCAAGAAGCCTTCAGCGATGCGGAACGCGCGGAAATGCTCAACTTCTCCTTCAAACACTGGAAACGCCATTCCCCCATGTTGAAGGCGTACTTGTCGCTCACGCTCAAACGGATGAACCGCATGAAAGATGCGCGGCTCGTCTTCGAGAGCGTGATGGACTCGGCAAAGAACAAAGAAGATCAGGGCACGTTCTGGGCGCCCGAAGATCGCTCTTGGCTCTGGTACAACGACACCATCGAAACCCATGCGCTCGCGCTCCGTACGCTCACGGAGCTGATGCCGGAGCACAGCAAACGTGATGGTTTGGTTCTATGGTTGCTCCTCAACAAGAAGCTCAATCATTGGAAGTCGACACGTGCGACAGCAGAGGTGATCTACTCGCTCGCGCACTACATGAAGGCCGACAAGTCGCTTGGCGTGCGTGAAGAAGCGAAAGTCAGCATTGGCGATACGGCACAAACATTCGTGTTTGAACCTACAAAATACGTCGGCAAGACGCAGATCGTCGTGCCCGGCGAGCAGTTCGTTCCGGAGAAAACGTCCACCATCAAAGTGGAGAAAGAAACCAAAGGTTTCATGTTCGCTTCGGCGACGTGGCACTTCTCGACAGACCGTTTGCCCAAGGAAGAGCGAGGCGACTTTTTCAAAGTGAGTCGCACCTATTTCAAGCGCGAGAACAACGGCAAAGAAATGGTGCTCAAGCCACTCGCCGACGGTGCTGTGCTCGAACCGGGTGACGAGCTCGAGGTGCAGCTGTCGTTGCGTACGAAACACGAGGCTGAATACGTGCACCTGCGTGATCCTCGTGGTGCGGGCTTCGAGCCAGACAATGCCGTGAGCCGCTATAAGTGGGATCTTGGGATCTATTGGTATGAAGAGTATCGCGACAGCGGCACCAACTTCTTCTTCGAGAAGCTGCCGGTGGGTGAATACACGTTCAAATACCGCGTGCGCGTGGCGATGGGGGGCACCTTCCGGGTCGGTCCCGCTGTGGTGCAATCGATGTATGCACCTGAGTTTGTCGCTTACTCCCAAGGCCATGTGCTCAACGTGAAGTAGTGCTAGGGGGGGTGCCCATGAATGTCTTCCAAGGCTATCACGCTGTGCCGAAGGACTTCGGCGAGACGGCGGTCACCATTGGTAATTTCGATGGTGTGCATCTTGGCCACCAAGCGCTGCTCACGCACGCGATCGAGCGCGCGCATGTTCAGAAGAGAAAGTGCGTCGTCTACACCTTCGAACCGCATCCCGTGCGTATCTTGAATCCAGCGTTGTCACCGCGGCGCATTTCGCCAGAGGCTGAAAAAGTGCGTCTCCTTGGCGAGCTGAAAACGGCGCACGGCGGCATCGACACGGTTGTCGTGGAGCCCTTTACGCGTGAGTATGCGGCCCTCACGCCCGAACAATTCGTCTCAGAGGTGCTCGTGTCATCCCTCGGCATGAAGCAGCTCATCGTGGGGTACGACTTTACCTACGGTAAAGGTGGCAAGGGCAACACCGCGTCACTCGCAGCAGCCGCACAGCAGTTCGGTTTTCAATTCGACATCATCTCGCAGCAACTGTTTGGCGGCGTCGTGGCGTCTTCAACCAAGATTCGAGAGTTCTTGCTCAATGGGCAAGTAGATGGCGCGCGTTTGCTGCTCGGTCGCGACTACGCCATCGAAGGGGTGGTCACGCACGGCCACCAGCGCGGCAGAACCATCGGCTTTCCTACGGCCAACGTTGCCAGCACCTATGAGCTCATTCCTCGTTACGGGGTGTACGTCTGCCGCGTGACGGTAGGTACGCAGACGTTTGGTGCCGTCACCAACGTGGGCGTGCGTCCTACCGTGGAAGGCGCCTCCGCTGCACCAACCGTAGAGGCGCACTTGTTTGGCTTCAGCGGCGATATTTATGATCAGCGCGTGCGTGTGTCATTCGTGAGCCACATTCGCGAAGAGCGAAAGTTCAAATCGCTCGACGCACTGAAAGCACAGATTGCGCTCGACGCCGAGATCGCACAGGAGCGTCTGCGATGATTTCACCTCAGACGCGACTTGCCGTTCTGCTCGGTAACCCGGTGGCGCATTCCCGCTCGCCGCATATGTTGAACGCCGCCTTTTCGGCGAAGAAAATCGATGCCGTCTACCTCGCGTGGCGTATAGAGACGGACGGACTGGCTGCCGCGCTCTCGACCTTGGCTGGCACGGGTGCGCTTGGCGCTAACGTCACTGTGCCGCACAAAGAAATAGCAATGCGCCTGGTGGATAGCGTGACAGAGGCCGCACGCGATCTTCAATGTATTAATTGTATTACATTCAAAAACGGCGAAAGCACGGGCCACAACACCGACGCACCGGGCCTGCGCCGCGCGCTCAAAGCCCACCGCATCAACAAATCGGGACCAGCGGTAATCCTGGGTGCGGGTGGTGCTGCACGTGCAGCCGTGGTGGCCCTTCGCGAGCACGGTCTCAAGCAGATCGCGGTCATCAATCGTTCAGCGCCAAGGCGCAGAGCGTTTGCACCCTTCGCGAAAACGTACGACGTCACGCTGCATCCTTGGAGCGAGCTCGACGCAGCCTGCGCCGACGCGCGTTTGATTGTGAACGCCACCAGCGCGCAAGTAAAACACGAAGGCATCGATCTACCCTGGATTCAGCTGGGTACGCCGGTGATTTACGATCTGACTTACGGCAAAACGCCACTTGTTGCCGCGGCGCAAAAGCAAGGCCTCAAGGCCTTTGATGGCTCGCGCATGCTGCTCGAACAAGCAGCAACTGCCTTCGAATTGTGGACTGGAAAAAAAGCGCCAATCGACGTGATGGCTAGCGTCCTTCGCTAGTGTGCGCGGTTGCGGACGTTTTACGCAGCCAAAGGCTGCCCCCTGAATTGAGGAAGAAGTCGGGCATGGCGCGTTTGATTGCTTCGCTGTGACGGCGCGCCATGAAGTCGTTGAAAAAAACGATTTCGTAGGCGTCGCTGTTCATCAGCAACGCGCGGAGCAGATACAGCTCGTTCCAAGAACGGTTCTCTTCGAAGAACCACGCCTCGGGATATTCAAAGGGGTAGAAGACGTCGTGAAAGTGAATGAGCACACCAGGCGCAAGCGCAGGCAGTAGCTCGAAGACGTGGAAGTTCACGTCACTCCCTGCTTTGCTGACATGGGTTGAATCGATGAACACAACGTCACCTGCGTTTAGTGAACGCACCATCGATAAGTTCGTTTTCTGCGCAGGTTGATGCAGCAAACGGTACGGCGCGGTTGCACCTTGCGTCAGCTGCTGGAAAAGCTCTGGGTACGGATCGATGAATGTGAGGTCAATCGCATTGGCAAAAAATTGCTCGTTGATGTCCATGGCGACGCACGACGAAAAGCCGGAACCAAACTCGATCAGGCGTTTTGGTTTGTGGTGCAAGAGCAAACAAGCGAGCACCAACGCGTCGGCGGCACCAAACGCTGGATTGTCATAGTAGTAGCGCGCGTCTTCTGTTCTCTGGCGCTGAAATCGAAGAGCCGGGTAGAGCGCCGCAAAGTGATCCAAGTACGCAAGCTGCCCTGGCTCGTTCAGATCGATTCCCGCAGGCACGCGCGTCCGGTCAAACACGTGGTCTCGAACGAGTGCTAGTGCTTGTGTTGAAACGATAGGCGAATAGAAATGTCCGGGTGGCACCCGAGTCGTTTCTGTCTCTGGTTCGGGCCCTGGGGCGGACTCGCGCTCGGGCGCGTCCGGATGAACGGCAATGCGTTCCGCATACGCGGCTGGCTCACGCAAACGTAGCGCGCGTGTTGAGCGTTGCAGCAAATGGTAGACCTTCGCTGCCGGGGTGTACACGATGCGCAAGTTGGCGAATTGTCTGACAGCGAAACAATAGTGGCTGTCCGAGCGATAGTGGGCGCCTAGCGCTGAGAGCAGCCCAACTGCCTGACGCGCCTCGGGCGTGATGAGCACACAAAAAAACGGAGCGAACGTGAGCTCGACGCATTTGTCGGCGCCGCCGTACGCGAGCACATTCTTGTGGTGCGCGGACAGGTTCACATCGATGTCTGCGTGCTGATTCGCACACGGAGCGTGGTTGAGAATGGTATGCGTGCCTGCGGGTAATAGTTGCTGCGGCACCACTAACCCGACGCCTGTTTTGGCTTCCGCGAGCAACGCGTTGAGCCAGCCGTGGGTGACGAACGCATCATTGTTTAGGATGACCACATGATTGTCTTCGGCAGCGAGCTGCATGCCGCGATTGACCGCATGGGTGAAGCCCAGGCTCTGCGCGCTTGCGGAGAGTCGCAGCTCGGGAAACTCCTGCTGCAGCTTGCTGATTTCACGAAGCGTCTCAGCGTCGGAACCGTCGTCGCAAATAATGACTTCGCAGCCGCGAGTCGTTCTGAAAATTCTCTGCACGCATTCCCTGAGCACCTCCGGCACATTGAAGCTCGGGATGATAATGCTCGTGTGGGCGCGTACGCTCTGCGGCGTTGCTTCGATCTCCTGTTTTCGTTTGGCCATGATGCACCGCCAACTCTCGGGCACCGCCGGAGAATGACTCACCGCATCTGGCGTAAAGCAGTAGGTAGACAAAACTACCGGCACGAAGCGCAGCGCTTTGGTTTCGCTGAGGCGCAAAACGAAGTCCCAGTCTTCGAGTGCACGCAGCGATTCGTCGAAGCGCGTCGTGAGCGCGCGACGATGCACGAGGCAATTGAGATCGACGTAGTTACTGTTCTCGATGAGCGTGGGGTTGTACGGCCCTACTCTGACGCCCACGGGGATATCGTGCGCGTTGTGCAGATGCTGGCCGCAATACGCTGCGTCGAACTGCGCCTCGCTTGCGAGCGCATTGACCATGACGGTCAGAAACCTAGGATCCCAGTGGTTGTCCGAATCCAAATACGCGATGTAAGCGCCGCTGGCGTGCGTGAGGGCGTAGTTTCGTGCTGCCGATTGACCTCGATTGTGCTCGAGCCGCCAGAATTTGATGCGTGGGTCTGCAAAGCTGCCAACGAGAGCGTCGAGTGATTGTGCGCTTCCGTCATCCACAATGAGCAGCTCCCACGTCGCGTGGTGTTGCGCTTGTACGGATGCAATCGCGCGGCGTAAACGCGCAGTACGGTCAGTGTTTCCGTGCGCGATGAGCACGGGCATGACGATGCTCACGAGCGGCAGAGTCGACGCGCCTTTGGCGAGATGTGTGGCCATGAGGTCCATGTTGCCAAGACAAATCTTGTCAACGTCAGTGAACGGCGTCGGCATGACGCGATGGTAGAACGCCCAGCCCAAAAATGACGCGAGGTCATGATAAGGTTTCGCCTGGTTGACCACTGCGTGAAGCTGGCCCACCACGGCATCAGCCACTCGGGCTTCGATGACATGCGTCTCGCCGTCATGAAAGTTGAACGGCATGGCGAGCTCGAATGCGAGACGTTGCCCGTCTGAGGCAGATCCCACGTGCATATTTGCGACTGCATCGCCAATCGATCGCCCATCAACAAAGACGGTGACGCCAATGCGTTCCGCATCGTTTGGAGCTACGACATGGCCAGAAACGATCCACCCATCTCTAAGGCAGTCTATAGCGCCACGCATGCATCCACCGCGTCAAAGTGATTTGGCACGAGCGTCAGCTTAGCTTCGTGCTCGTTTAGATAGTCGTTCCATGTGAGTTTTGCATAGCGCGCAACGAGCGCATCGTAGCGGCGGCGTAGGGTGCCCGACAACGGCTGCAGCTTGTCGATCAAGGTCAGGCCTGTTGGGAAAGTGGGAATGGTGCGTACCCGCAGCTCAGGTCGTATGTCGCGGAGCACGGCGAGCAATTTCCATCCATCACCGGAGTAAAACGTCGTCCGGCGCACGGGCGCAC
>JBIKMD010000594.1:0-4163 GCA_044359465.1 Myxococcota bacterium | reverse complement strand
CACCCGCCAAGCTGAGTGAAGAACAACGAATCCTCGCAATCACGGACCCGATTCAGCGAAACGCGAGAATCAACGCCGCTTATGCAGGATACGCCCGCACGATGGACGCTGCGCTTGCTGTGGACCAGGCAAACTTTGGTCACTACCTGACGCTTGGCTCGAGCTCGATTGGCAAGATGATGGCGAGCTGGGTCGCGAAGCTCTTTGGCGCCACCGATCGCCTGGGTGATGGCAACAAGGAGCTCTTTGCGATGACCGCGCCGCATTTTGCTGCCTTTGCCAAACTTGCATCAAAGCGCGACGACGCAGCCTTCAACGCGTTTCTTAGTCACGTCGTTGCTACGGCGCAAACACCAGACAACGCCACGTTTGCGCGCGCGTTCACCCAATATTATCTGGCGACCAAAGAACCAGACCTCGCGCTGCGGAGGCAACGGGTCTATCTAGGCAACATTCTCTTCGCCTACGTCGAGCAACAAGCGGCCCAGCCGGTGCTGGATCGGACGATCCCAAAGTGGCTGCAGCCGTGGCTTTCTAAGGTCATTGGGCGTTTCGAGCTGCCAAGCCAAACGCTGCGCGTGCACGAAGACGTGCCGGGACCGTATGCTCGACAGCTAGAGACCATCACGCTCCCAGAGCTCAAGGCGCAGCTCGAAACCTTCGGACGCGGCGCCAACTCGACAGAGGGCAGCGGCACGAACAATTGGTTTCGCTTCGACGGGCGCTACCCGTGGATTATCGAGCTCTTTCGTACGCAGGCGGGGAACCGGGAAATTCTGGCCGTCGCAGACGCTCAAACGCCTGAAGGCTAGAGGAAGTCAGCACTCCGGTTCGCAGCATGTCAAAGCCTTCGCTAGTGGTTACGCTTTGCTGAGACCGCCGCGCGCGTCGTCGCCGAGTGAAATGGCGCCTGCAAGCTCACCCGAACCTGCACGCGCATGGATCGCAGCGATGGCCTGTTTTGCGGTGTGCACCTGTTTGCGAGCAATCAGGGAAGCACCTTCCAGGGCGCGCAAATGTGGCACAGCGGCGACCGTGCCCAGCTGTCCGAGTC
The DNA here is from genome assembly GCA_044359465.1 of Myxococcota bacterium. Taxonomy (GTDB): domain Bacteria; phylum Myxococcota; class JADLHZ01; order JADLHZ01; family JADLHZ01; genus JADLHZ01. The sequence goes on along the minus strand of JBIKMD010000594.1, from coordinate 3,109 downwards.
GCGTCGCCGCGCCGAGGCGAATGTCGTCATCTGCATGGCTCAAGAGCGGAAACAAAATGTGTTCTTCGACGGCCGGCGTGATCGATGGGACATGAGCGAGCAAGGCGGTGAGCAGTGAAGGATGCTGCAAGGTGATCAGCTTGTAAAACAGGCTGCGGGCTGTCCCTGGGGCGCTCTCACTCGCAAGCCGCCACAGGCGAAGCGCGTGGGAGGCGTCCAGATCTGCCGTATTTACAGCGAGAATGTCTTCTTCGCGCTTACTGAGCTCCGCCTGCGCTAGCTGCGCGACCGCACGCATCGGAGCGAGTGGATCGTTCATGCGAGCGAGGAGTACAACAGTACGCGTTTGCTGCTGTGATGCCAGATGGCCAGCGAGCGCGGCGCAAAGCTCGAAAGTGTGACCCACTTTCTTCAAATCATGCGTCGAGAGTTTTACGAATAACGTGCCCTGCTCTAGCGTCGCCTCCCCACGCAGCTTGAGCGCAAGCAAACGTTCACGCTCTTTCTCTCCGAGCGCAAAAGCGATCTCTAGCGGAAGACCTTGCACTAAAAACGCTTTGTCGAACGCGACATCACCAGTGACGAAGTCCTCGCTATCCGTGATGCCGGCGCGATCGAGTAGTGGCGTCTCTTTGACGACGAGCGAGCTCGCGCCGGTGTTGAACCACATCTCAGTGATGGCGGTCGCGCTCTTTCCATTGCTCTGCAAGCGAAACAGAAGTTGCACCTCAGCCCCGGAGACACGGCCGGAGAAGTGCTTTTGTTTCTTGTCTTTGCGGAGCCCACGTTCTGTCGCGAAAGCGAGTCGCGCCCGCTGTTGCTCAAAATGCATGGCCACGCCGGCCCAAACAACACCAGCGCCCACGACAGCACTGCCAATGATCAGCTCAATCATTGGGGTGCGCGTTAGAGCTTAGAGGAAGTGATGTCGAGAAGAACCCCAAAGGGTGGTCTGGGTATGGGTGACGAATAGGTTTGCGTTCGGGGCCAAAACCCGAACTTTTACCCCGAACGCGAACGTCTACGCTTGACGCGTCCGGATCCAGTCTTTGCAAGCCTACTGCGGCGTGGTGGTGCCAGGAACCGCTGGGCTCTTCTTGGCTTCCGGCTTGCTGTCGTCTTTCATGTCTTCGAGACGCATGGGCGGAATGCTCGTCGCGCGTTTGCGGAACTCCTCTGGATTGTCCAGCACGAGCGCGTGCGGCAGCACTTCGTCGAGATGTTCCACGAGGTGAATCGTGAAGGTTTTGCGGATCGACGACGGGATGTCCGCCAAATCCTTCTCGTTGTCCTTTGGAATGATGAGCGTCTTGATACCCGCGCGGTGCGCCGCGAGTGACTTCTCTTTCAAACCACCAATCGGCAGCACACGGCCGCGCACGGTGATCTCACCCGTCATGGCGACGTCTTTGTGCACTGGAATGTGCGTCAAAGCAGAGACGAGCGCCGTAGCCATGGTGATACCGGCCGACGGACCATCTTTTGGCGTCGCGCCTTCTGGCACGTGTACGTGAATGTCTACGCGCGTGTAGAAGTCTTCCGGCAGGCCCCACGCTTTGCAACGTGCGCGCACGTAGCTCATGGCCGCTTGCGCAGACTCTTGCATGACCTCACCGAGCTTGCCGGTGATGATCATCTTGCCCTTGCCTGGCATGAGCGTGACTTCGATTTGCAGCAGGTCGCCGCCAACTTGCGTCCACGCGAGACCCGTCACCACACCCACGGCATCTTGTAGCTCTTTTTGGCCGTGACGGAACTTCGGCACGCCGAGCCACTTTTGGACTTTTTTGGGCGTGACCACGAAGTGCGAATTCTCTTTGCCCTTCTTGACGACGCTCTTGGCCATCTTGCGGCAGCACGACGCAATTTCGCGCTGCAACGAACGCACGCCGGCTTCACGCGTGTAACGCTGAATGATCGTGCGCGTTGCGCTTTGGTTCCATTTGACGTCGACCTCGTGAATGCCGTTTGCCTCTTTCTCTTTTGGAATGAGGTAGCGACGCGCGATCGACATCTTTTCTTCTTCTGTGTAGCCCGAGAGCTGGATGATCTCGAAGCGGTCTTGCAGCGGAACCGGAATGCCGCTGAGACCGTTGGCGGTACAGATGAACATGACCTTCGACAGATCGTAGTCGAGGTCCAAGTAGTGATCGTTGAAGGTGCTGTTTTGCTCTGGGTCGAGGACCTCGAGCAACGCCGCCGATGGATCACCACGGAAGTCCATGGACATCTTGTCGATCTCATCGAGCAAGAAGACGGGGTTCGACGTTCCGGCCTTTTTCAAGGACTGAACGATCTTGCCTGGCAGTGCGCCGATGTACGTGCGGCGGTGACCACGAATTTCCGCTTCGTCACGCACGCCGCCGAGCGACAAGCGCACGAACTTGCGGTTCGTCGCCACTGCGATCGACTTGGCAAGCGAGGTCTTACCCACACCTGGAGGACCGACGAGGCAAAGAATCGGCCCCTTCATGCGGTCGACGAGGGCTTGAACAGCCAGATACTCGAGGATGCGCTCTTTGACCTTTTTGAGGCCGTAGTGATCCTCATTGAGCACGGCTTGCGCCGCCACAATGTCGTGTTTCTCTTTGCTGAACTCGCCCCATGGGAGCGAGATGATCCAGTCGATGTAGTTGCGCACGACGGTCGCTTCTGCGCTCATCGGGCTCATCATCTTCAGCTTCTTGAGCTCTTTGCGCACTTTGGCCTGCGCTTCTTTGCTCATCTTCTTGTTTTTGATCTTCTCTTCGAGCTCGGCGAGCTCATTCTTGATCGCCTGCATTTGCTCGTTGAGATAGTATTCCTTCTGCGTCTTCTCCATCTGCTTCTTGACGCGCGTGCGGATCTTCCGCTCGACCTGAAGGATCTCAATCTCACCCTGCATCAATTCATAGAGACGCTCGAGGCGGCGCTTGACGTTTTGCGTCTCGAGCACTTCTTGCTTGTCTGGCAGCTTCAAAGCGAGATGCGCCACAATGGTGTCAGCCAGACGTGAAGGATCTTCGATTTGCTGAACGCTCATCAGCATCTCTGGTGGGATGCGCTTGTTGAGCTTGACGTATTCTTCGAAGGTGGTCTGAAGCGAACGGATGAGCGCTTCGAGCTCGAC
>JBIKMD010000222.1:0-6605 GCA_044359465.1 Myxococcota bacterium | reverse complement strand
CACCGTTGGCGCGGGTGTGCCTGTGGCTACTTATTCACTCACCCTGCGAGGGACGCATACCAATGGCGACGTCGTTGTGTCTTTCACACTCGACGTGCAGCAATACATTGCGCCTCCGACGAACCTCATCTACGCCCAGCACACGCCGTCGTACGTTCAGGGCTTTCCGATCGCCTCCAACACTGTAACTTCCGTGACTGGCGCCGTGACGGGTTACACCGCTGCCGCGCTTCCTCCTGGGTTATCGATCAACCCAACGACGGGCGAGATCACTGGCACACCCACGAGCGTCGCGGCAGCAACGGATTATCCAATACGCGCATACAACTCCGCAGGCGAAACGTTCAGAATCTTGACCATCACGGTGACCGCACCTACGCCCGCGGCGATTTCCTTCAACGTGGGTGCGAGCTCGCCGACGCCGCCAAATCCGGACCCATACGGTACGTCAAACAACGACGTGGTGCACACGTACACGTTGCGAAACACCGGTCAGGCTGCGAGCTCGGCGATCACCACTTCAATCACGGGAACGAACCCTGCGCGCTGGACCAAAGGTACGGATGGTTGCAACGGCAACACGCTCGAAGGTGGGGCGTCGTGTACGATTCAAGTGACGTTCACTGCAGGCGTCAACGGAACCAACGCCGGTAGCTACAGCGCGAACATTAGAGCCACGGCAACGACCGGTGGAACGGTGACAAATGCGATGACTGGCACAGCGGCTTACACGGCGAATGGAAGCGCCTGCTCACCACGCGGTAGCTCAGTGCCTGGCGCACCCTACATCTACGACCACTCCGAGCGGCGAGAATGGTACAACTGCGTTGCATCCACGGGGCAGTGCCCGAGCACAGGCTATTGGTACTGTACGGACGGAAAGTACTTCGAGGGCAACAACTCTGCGATGCCCAATACCTGCAATACTGATCCGAACATCTTGTTCCCTTCGCCCACTTGTTTCTTGAATACGGTGTTCACGCCGATTGGCAACACCATCTACGTTCCGCAACCAGCGGGTTCGTGCGACGTCATTCAAACCCCGACCAATTATACCTGCCAATAACGCTCCTGCGCTCTGTGAGTGTTCACCCGTTTCCCACTTTAGACAGCCGCTAGGCCACGCCCAACGCGACATTTGCTTGGCCGCCTTGGCGATCTTGCACCATGTCGCCCCAGTGCCTGCTGGCGCCGCCGGACAGTAGGCTTTGTCATCGGCTAGGCCTTCGATCGCGCCGGGGGGCTGAACACCCAAGAGATGCGCGTCGAGATCGTCGACCGGGCGAGAGCATCGGTGTGCGGGGACTGTGTCATTCACCCGGGCTAGGGAGGGTGAGCCAGCAGGCCATTGGCAAGGTCTCTAGATTATTTTGGTTTCTTTGCTGGCTTTGGCATGGCGCCTACGAAGTTCTTCGGTTGTTCGGCAAAATCGGCAAAGAGTCGCGTCAGTTCTCCTTGGTCTTTTGCTACAAACACATAAGCAGGAATGGGCACTCGGCGTTTGATGCCCCAGGCCGTTGAACCCGTTTTGGCAATCTCTGCCTCTAGTTTGGCAAGCTCAGCCGCAGAAAAATACCCATCGTGTTTGGCGAGCCGACCCACGTGCTGCGGTTTCACCAGAAACACCACAGGCAGATACGAGAACAGCCGCTTGCGAAAGCGATCCACGATCACCGGCGCGTCGATGGGTGAGAAGCCTTGCGCATCACGCGCGCCTACGGCCTGCACGAACGCGCGTTTGGCGTTGGCGTCGTCTCTGTCATAAGCCACCTCTACAACACGCATCATTCGCGCGGGTGATGCCAGTTGCGCGGCGAATTTTTCTTGAATGGTGCCCACGATCTTCAAGGTCAGTACCGGATCTAGTGTGGCCGCATTCGTTGGCAGCGTTTGGACAACGACGGCTACCATGTCTCGCACGAGCGGGTCTGGAGAAGGCACGGTGACGAGCGCGGCGCCGAGCGAAGCGCCCTCGTATTTGTGCGAGAACAAACGCTGACCCATGGAGAATGCAAGCACGTCCTCCATGAGCGAGTACGCAACGAGCAACACATCGCTCGGATTCTGCGCGAGCAGCTCTTGCCGGGCTTCGTGCACGGGGCGGGGCGCTGTCACGTAGAGTGCGCGCGCCATGGCGATGACCAAACGCTGCGTCAGGCTCGCGATCATGTCTGTCGTGGGACGCGCAAGCCCCGTGACTTCGATGAACGCTGCGCCGGCAAGCTGCTCCGAGTATTCGATACGCGCGCCCTGCAGCGAACGCGGTACCAAATAGACGGTGAAGGGGCGGGGCGGCGATTGAAAAAACGTCTCCATATCGCGCAAAAAACCGCTACGTTCTATCCACCGCACGTTGGTGATGATCTTGTCTTGCACCACCTTCAGCTCGCCCTCGCGCTGTTTGTGCCACTCGCTGACGGGCGGCAAAAAGCGCTCGAACGCGGCAATGATGTCTGCTTGTTCCGATGGTTTGAGCTGCGCGCTGGTGTGTTTTCCTAGCCAGGTGCGAAGCTCTGTGATCGACTTGGCGCTGCTGCCCGCAAGCCTCAATTGTTTCGCCAGATCACCTTCGGGCTCTGGAACCGGAAGCACGTCGATCGATTCGTTGTCATAGGCGCGTCTTCTGAGAATGGTCTCGGCCGCGCGAAAGCGTGCGAGCAGCTGCTTGTCTGCCTCACTCAGCGCGCCTGTGATTTGCAGCATGTCTTTGTCGCCGCATTGAATGGCAGACGCCAGGCAGAACACGGCGTGCGTCGTGGTGGCCATGGGATCCGAAACGATCGTGATTTCTGCCGCGGGCGCAGCCGTACTGAGGAGCCACCAGACGAGGACTGACATCTCTAGATGATGCTCTTACTAAGCTTGTGCTTCAAGCCCGGCGTGGCAATCTTCCGTCAGGCGAATGAGCAGCGAAACAGTTGGCACCTATGCGATCGTGAAGCGTCTGGCCATTGGGGGGATGGCCGAAATCTTCTTGGCAAAGCAGCGTGCAGTCGGCGGCTTTGAACGTCTCGTCGTACTCAAACGCATCCTTTCAGATTACGCGGGTGATCCTACCTTCGTGGCGTCGTTCTTGAACGAGGCGCGTGTGGCGGCGCAGCTCAACCACCCGAACATCGTGCAGATCATCGACTTCGGCGTGGTGCAGTCCACCTACTTCATCGCCATGGAGTACCTGCGCGGATACGATCTGGCGACCGTGCTGCGCGCGGCGCGTGACGCCAAGGTGCTCCTTCCTCTCGACGTAGCGCTCACGGTGCTGCGTGATGTGCTGAGCGCGCTCGAGTACGCCCACAATGCCGTCGATGTGAATGGTCAGCCCCTTGGCTTGGTGCACCGCGACGTGACGCCTTCGAACATTTTCCTGACGCAATCTGGGCCGACGAAGGTGGTTGATTTTGGTATCGCCAAGGCGACGCAAGCGAGTGAGGTCGCGCAAGGCAAGACCAAGACAGGCTCGGTCAAAGGCAAGCTCGGCTACATTTCTCCAGAACAGCTCAAAGGGCTGCCGCTCACCAAAAGTGTGGACCTGTTTGCGTGCGCGATCGTGGCGTACGAGCTGCTCACGCTGCGAAATCCTTTTCGTGGCGAGAGTGAGTACGCGACGCTCGCCAACGTGATGAAGGGGGAAGTGGCCCCTCCACAAAAGCTCCGGCCTGAGATTTCGGAGGCGCTGCAGCAAGTCGTGTTGCGCGCACTGAGCGCGGACCCGGCGGCGCGTTATGCGAGCGCAGGTGAGATGCAAGCGGCGTTCGAAGCAGCGGCGCACGCATCAGGCATCCTGCTCTCGCACTCACGCACCGCAGAGCTCATCACCAAGCAGACCGCGCTGCTCGAGGCCGCCAACGATCAGATCGAGCGCAGTGCCACGAGCAATCCGTCCACGTTTCTTCCCGTCGATGCGACAGGTGTTGTTGCGCTCGATGTAGAAGCACCTAGAAAAAAGCGTCTGCCGTTGTTGCTGGCTGGCGCTATGGTTCTGTTGATCTTGGGTGTTGTTGCCACCGTGTTTTGGCAAAAACAAACGCCTGCGCCAGTCGTGATTACTACGCCTCTACCGGTCGTTGCGTCGCCGCCAGCGTCTCAGCCAACGTCCCAAGCCGTTTCTCAACCAGCAGTCCCGCCGGTCGCACCGCCTGTTACAACGCCTGTTCCGGTCGTCGCTGCGCCCATAGCAGCGCCGCCGCCGAGCAAGAGCAAAGACCCACGCAAGCCTCCCGCCAAACTCGCGACCAAAGCGGGACCAGGCAAGATTAAGCTCTCAGCGCCAAGCGGCGCGATGATCACGATTGATGGAGAAGCACTCGGCCGGGCGCCTCTGCCTCCGCTCGAGCTACCTGCCGGTACGCACCGCGTCGCTGTCGAAGACAAAGGCAAAACGACAACGCGCACCGTGACGATTCGCGCTGGCGAGACTACCGGCGTATCATTTTAGCGGATCGATAGGTGCGCTGGCTGCGCCTGCTTGGTCGATGATCGTGAACACCACGCGACGGTTGGCCGCTCTGCCTTTGGCCTTGGCGTTGGAAGCAAGCGGCCGCGTTTCGCCATACCCTACGGCGGACAGGCGCGCCGCATCGAGCTTGCCCACTTCAACGAGCACCTTCAGCACGCTCTGCGCGCGCTTGAGTGACAGGGCTTTGTTGTATTCGGTCGTGCCAATCTTGTCAGTGTGGCCCTCGATACGAAGCATTTTGATGTCGGAGCGGTTGAGCAACACGCGCGCCACTTGGATGAGCAGGGGATACGAGCGCGGTGCCACCGTCGTTTGATCGGTTTTGAAGAACACTTTCTCTTTGATCGAGATTTGTGTGGTCTCGACGGCGACCAAGGTCTCGCCCTTGTCTGGACACCCGTCGTCATCGGCGTTGTTGTTGATGGTCTCCGCTTCGTTGGGGCATTTATCTGTAGCATCCGCAATGCCGTCGTGGTCGTTGTCTACGTCTGGGCAGCCATCGCCGTCCTCCACGCCATCGCGGTCCTCTGCTTGCATCGGGCAACGATCAACCTTGTCGGCAACGCCGTCGTCGTCTGCATCGACCTCTGGGCACCCATCACCGTCATCAACGCCATCGTGATCCTCTGCCTGCATGGGGCAGCGGTCGTTCTGGTCTGCAACGCCATCGCGATCGGCGTCGATTTCTGGGCACCCATCACCGTCGGCAAAACCATCTAGGTCCTCTGCTTCGTCAGGGCAGAGATCACTGGCGCCGATGAGCCCGTCATTGTCTTTGTCTGCATTGACCACGGCCGCCGTGCTGCTTGGTGCGGGCAGGCTCTGCGTCGTTCTGGCGGCGCGCTGTGGCTGCCCGCCGAACGGAATAAACGACAGCGACAAGAACCAGCGCACTGCTGGAGCACCCAGCCCAGGAAGGATGCCGCGGCCAATACCGGTCGAGAGGGTGAGCCACTCGGTCGCCATGAAGCGAAGTCCGAGCACGGCTTCAAATGGGGTCGCCCCTTCACCCTGGAACGGCGCGAGCAAAGGGGTCCGCGCAAATGCTTCTAGGATGATCTGTAGCCGCACTGCCGGAAGCCAATGTTCTAGGTGCAGTGCGAGCGCAGTTTTAGCGCGGAGCTCTGAGCCGAGTTGCAATTCGTAGAGGGTTTGCTGCCGGCGGAACGCAGCGCCGAGCGACGAATGCCAGCCGACCGGGCCAAAATGGCGCCCTATGAGCACGTCGCCGCCGGCAGACACGAACCCATCGCCCGTGAGTTGGGTCGCGTTTCCTACGGGCACACCTAAGTGGGCCAGTACGCCAAGGTCCACGCCCTCGCGTTCGCTCGTGAGAATCTCCAACTTGGCTTCGAAGTTGAGATCGCCCGGTGCAAGCTGCAAGGCGGACACGCTATCGAGCCCCGTACCTTGCTGAAACACGGTGAGCGGGAACCACGCGGCGAGCGACAAACGCCCAAACAGCGCCAGGGAGGCGGATGCCGTCATGTCGATGCGGTGTTGAACGAGTGGACCCACCACCGCGTTGGCATCTCGATCGACGAGTACGAGTGGCAGGTAGGTGCCGTCAGCCGACAACGCAAGCTGTAGTGTTAGGGTGTCAGGAACGAAGGCCGGATCGACCGACAAATAGGCGCCTGTATGCGGAGATTGCCGGAAGGTGCGCAAGTCGTAGGCGTGCGCTGAAAAGGGCAGGGCCATACACAGAAGCAGCGCGGTGATCGCGACAACTGGGAGGCGTTCGCACTTTGTAAGGCCGGCGGTGCTCAACGAGGGTATACTAGCCGGGAATGAGCCGCTTTGCCGCGATGCGTTTTGTTTCTTGTGCGATCGGCATCGTGTGCGCGTTTTCTCCGTGTTTGCCTGCCTTTGCAACGCAATCTGTCCGCGTGACGCGGGTGCTTCACGGTGATTTCGTCGTCATTGGCAATTCGCTCGGCTTCGAGTGCCAGGCCGGGGTGCTCGATCCTGGTGAGCCGGCACCCATTCTTGTGCCGCTGAACCCTGTTTGCTCCGGCACACCGAACGGCGACTTCGAGGCGTGGAGCTCTGCCGATCGGATGTGGCGTCTGAACACTTCGGTCGAGCCTCCAACGGTGAGCAACTTTGATCCGACAACGGGTCCGAACGCACCCACGACGGCTTCGTC
>JBIKMD010000220.1:0-6614 GCA_044359465.1 Myxococcota bacterium | reverse complement strand
ATCGCGCAGCTCGGTTAAGCCCTCGTTCGCCTCGCGCAGGAGCTCACCATCGATCCCCAATGATGCGAGCTCGTTGACCACAACGGCGACCCTACGCGCGTCTTTCTTCGCGAGCAGTTGTGAGACGAGCGTCGTCTTTCCCGCGCCGAGGTAGCCGCCAATGATGACGATGAGAGGGTTGCCGCTCACGCCATGCTGCTGAGTTGTTTGTGAGTAGCGTGTCACACAGAAGCGTCAGTCGACCAATGCGTCAATGAGTGCGTCGCCCACGCACTCGCCAAGGAGCAGTCCCTCTTGGTTTCCCATCGGGTAGTGGATTCCGCCGTAGAGCCGAGACAGCGCGGCTTCCCTGGCGGCCTCATTGAACGATGAGAACGATCGAGGGGCAAACCCTCGCGCTGATGCCGTGGTGTCGGTAAAAGCGTACGCATCACCGAAGAACGCAGTCAGCAGGCCCGCTGCAGCCGCTGAGCCAACTGAATGACCAGAGATGTATTCGGGGAACGGCGGTGTTTGAAGCAACGGCTGCCAACTCGGGTCAATGTAGCGTTGGATGTAGGTGACAGGCCTCAATAGATTGTAGGTGTACTTTTCGTTCCAGCCGAGAATGAAGGCATCCGCAATTGCCATTTGGACCGACGCATAGACGAAGCTAGTCCCAACCAGTCCAAGGTTTTGTTCGCGCGTTACAAGGCCCGTGATTTTGAGCCAATGGCCGGGGGGCGTGCCCGTCTCCTTTGGTGAGTCAGCCCAAAAACGCGCAATGGTCTGCTGCTCTATCGAGGCAGAAGAAACCGCGTCTCGTGTTGCAAGCGCCTGCGCGTAGAAAGCGGAGTCGGCCGTTGTCGCGAAGGTTCTGGGCGGCGGACAAACGCAGCGCGTGCGGTCGAAGATCGCAAAGCCGCGAAGTGTTCCCCAATGCGGCTCAACAGGATTGGTGACTGGACCCGTTGGTACCCACTTGTCATCGCCGATCGGTGGCGTGAACGGTTTGCCTCGGGTTGCCGTAAATCCGTCGTCCCCCGCGTAAGCGACAAGCGCTTCGCCAAGTGCGTAGCCGAAGTCGAACGAACGTGAGCGGGTCTTGGCGCTGACGTTGCGTTTCTCTGCGCTCTCATCCTCCGCGAGCAGTAGCGACCAGGCTTCTGCTTCGGTGTCGGCATCGGCAAGCAGCGAGGTGATGACGACATAAGCTGCGGAGGCGGCGCAGAGCCGCCAGTCGTGCGGCTGGCTAGATGGCGTGGGCAGCACTTCGAGCCCGACGAGGCGTTCGGTGAACGAATAGGAAGCCTCCTTGGCCGCGAAGCGTGAAGCCTCGTAGAGAGACAAGCCCACATACGCATAGATGCGCGAGGCTGCTGGCGGCGACACGCCGAGCGCACGCACGCGATCATAGCTAAGATCCATGAACGTATGTGCAACCTCGGGCGCAGACGTGGACAGCGCATCGGTCGTCGTAGCGGTTGCCAGAGCGTCGCCAGCTGCGGCGACGACGCGCGGCTCGGGAGCCTGACAGGCGGTAAAGGAAAAGCAAACAAGCGCAAACGAAAGATACTTCAAGTGTAGTTTCCGCATGGCGAGCCCCCTACACAACACAGTTAGCTTTCGCAATACATATGTAATAAGAACCAACAAAGGCGGAACTGGTGCCCCTGTCGTCGCAACTGAGTAGGTTAGCGTTTTTGATACTCAGCGATGACTTCACGAATGCGACGTCTCGCTTCTTGCCTTGCAGTTTCGTCGTTCTGCACAAGCAAATGCAGCTCGTCTTCAATTGCTGACAACTTGACGAACCTTGGCGCCCGTCCGGCCACTAGCGGCTCGTCTTGAGCTTCACTCTTGGCAAATTCATGGGCCCATTCCGTGCGAAGCAATTGCCAATAGGCAAGCCGCGGCTCAGCCCAGCGTTTCACCTCGGCGCATTCTTGGTCTGCAACACGCATGTACCAATTGCGGCCAATTTCGGCGGCGAGGGGCGCTCCACCGGTTTGTTTGGTGTTGTTTTGATGCTCGACCCAGTTGCTTCTCCGTACACATGTATGGCCTGTCACGTAGACACTACACGCTGGGTTTACGACGTTCGAGTCCCATAGGGCCTTTTGAGACGCGCGATCAGGCCAGAAAAGTTTTCTGGTGCCATGCGTGCCGACCAACAGTGAAGTGATGCGAACATCGATCAAGCCGAGGTCGCATGACGTCACGTCGCAGAGCGAGGGCGCACACGTCGGGTAACCAGCGTAGCCACTCGCGCACACTTGGCAGTTGAGGCCGTCATAGCCCGTCGCGCATGTGCAGGCTCCGGAGTCGATTCCGCGCAGGCCGTTGCCACTGCACGGATCCGGCGAACAAGGATCAGCAACGCAGACCTGCGTTGCGCTGCAGCGCTCTCCACTAGCGCAACTACCGCAGCCGCCGCCGCAACTGACGCCGCAATCATCCTGCCCGCAGACCCGCGCGTCGCAGCCTCCCACGCAGGCGGCGCCGCACGTGCACGAGTTGCAAAAAGGCGTTGGATCCAGGCAGTCACCACAGCCGCCGCCGCAGCCATTGTTTCCGCAAACCTTGCCGTCGCAGCTCGGAGTGCACACGGTCTCGCACAAACGCGTGCCGCCGCAAATCTCGCCTGACCCGCAGCCTACTGCGACAAGCGTTTCGTTCGCGCAATCAGGGTCCCTCACGCCGCAGTTGCAATCACACTGAACCCCGTCGTTTGAATTGAGCTCATCATACGTCCACGTGCCTGGCATCGATTACATTGCCCCATCGTGTTGCCTCAGTTGAGAATGGGCCCCGCATTCCCGTTCCCATTGCTACCCGGCCAGCGCGAGCGCGCGCGCGCCCTGCGACGCTAGTCCTCAAACAAGCGCTGCTCAATGTGATCATGAACGCCACGAAATACGCACCAGGCACCACAATTGATGTTTCGATCGAGGTCAAAGCCGACACTGTATGGATCACCGTTGAAGACCGCGGGATGGGGATCTTAGCCAAAGACAAGGACCGAATCTTCCAACGCTTTGAGCGCGCCGTGTCGAGTCACCACTATGGCGGGCTCGGGCTCGGGCTGTTCATCACCAGACAGATCGTGGAATCCGCGGGCGGCACCATCGATGTCACGAGCGAGCCAGGCAAAGGAGCACTTTTCACCGTGTGCCTTCCGATCAAAACCACTAAGCCTCTTTTCACGCATCGCGCTAGCGGCGTGCACCCGTGATGCGGTCCGTGCTCGTCATCGACGATGACGCTGACATACGCGCGGCGGCGCTACCAGAGCTCTTGCTGCTAGACGTCATGATGCCGTTCATGAACGGCGTTCAATTTCGCGCTGAGCAGAAAAAATGAAGCGCGCTCACCGACATCCCCGTCATCATGATGACGGCGACCAGTAGGGAGGGCTAGCGTTGATGCACGACGACGCCAACTTGAACGGCGCTACCCTCGATGGGATGCGCCATCTGCGCAAGCCGATCGATCTCCGAACGCTCTTGCAGTTGATGACGGCGGGCTGACGCCGCTCATGACAGCAAGAATTAGTGATGGCGATGCGTCATCACAGCAGTTGCAACCACTTGAACACCTCAATGAGACCATCGGTGCTTTTGAACTGCAGGCGCTTGATCATGTTCTTGCGATGATTGTCGACCGTCATTGCGCTGATTCCAAGCCGCTCGGCGATGTCTTTGCTGCTCAGCTCTTTCTCAATGAGACGCAGGACTTCGAGCTCGCGCTCAGTCAGCAGGTCTTGCTCCAGGAAACGCCCGCGCTCGGCGTGGTAGGTCCACATAGCCAAGGGCTGGGCGACAGGTCCCCAACAGTGGCGCACGACGACCGCGCTCGAGCGAAACAAGTGCGTCGCGTCGCGCCAAAGAAAGAGCTGAAACTTGTCCGCACCCTTCTCGTCCCACTCGATGGTCACGTTCTTGGAGAGAATGCGACGCCGTTCGCCAGCCTTGGTCTTCATTGAGCCGTTGATCATCGACGACACGAAGGGCGTGCGCGGCGGTAGCTGTTTGTGTTGCTTATGGATGACGCGCGCGTTCTTCACCTGAAACAGAGCGTCTTGAACAGTGAGATTCTTGAGCCACTGCCATACGCCAGTGTCGTTGATCTCTTGCTGTGTAAAGCCGCACACATCGTACACGTTGGGCGACACGTACACGCTCTTGAAGCGGCGCATGTCTAGCACTTGCACGACGATGCCGGTGTGCTGCGCGACCAAAGTCGTGAGCAATGGATCGGACAAGAATGCCGGCAGCGACTCTTCAACCGAACCGTCGAGGCGAAAACGCGTCCATTGTTTTGAGATTTCCAGCACCAAGTCGTCGTCGAGCACGGAAGAAGCCTGTTCCGAATCGAGCCTCCGAGCAAGTCACGGCGTGGCATAGCTGAAACAGCTATTGAAGACTTCCGCAGGCCCGAGAAGCTTATCCAATGAAGCCCATCTACTTGTGCATGTTGCTAGTGGTCGCAAGCTGTCGGCCACCTACGACTCCAGCGGCACAAGATGAAGACATGAGCGCCGATGTGATGGACCCCGGCGATACGGGAATCGGCAGCAACACAGGCCCCACTGGCGAAACGGACCCCACTGGCGAAACGAACACGTGCGCCGCGACTTGTGCCACCACGCTCACGAACGCCGAGGCAACTTGCATCGACGGAGCGTGCGTCACTTTTTGCAGCAGCACGTTTCGTTCCTGTGACGGTGATACGAGCAACGGCTGCGAGACGGACACCAACACCTCGTTCGATCACTGCGGTTTTTGCGACAAAAGCTGCGACGTGGCGAACGCAGCAGCTACCTGCACTGACTCGGTGTGCACCATCGACAGCTGCGATCATGGCTGGGCGGACTGCAACGTCTACGGCGATGATGGCTGCGAAACCAATACTGCGAGCGACACATCTATGTGCGGCACTTGCGGCATCGTGTGCGAAGCAACCAATGCGATCGTCGATTGCGCGCTGTCTTCGTGCACCATCACTTCATGCGCGCCGGGCTACGACGATTGCGATCTGACTTACGACAACGGCTGCGAACATCCGGTGACGGATGACACGGGCAACTGCGGCGCCTGCAACCACGCCTGCCCTGCGCCCTCCGGCGCCGTCGCGTTGTGCGAAGAAGGCACGTGCGGCATGCGTTGCCAAGACGGCTTCGGAGATTGCGACGCAGACGAGAGCAACGGCTGCGAAGTGGAGCTTGGCAACACAGCCGCGCACTGCGGCGCATGCAACTACGAATGTCCGTTGGCGCCAACTGGCGGCACCGTTGCCTGCCAAATCGGCCAATGTGTCTTCGACTGCGCTGCGGACCGCGGCAACTGCGACGCCGACTGGGCAAACGGGTGCGAAGCCAATCTCACTAACGACGAGCAAAATTGCGGCGGTTGCAGCAACGATTGCCACGCGCTGGCGCGGCCACCGAACAGCGTGGGCTACCTCACGTGCTCGAGCTCGCAGTGCCAGCTGAGCTGCCCTTTTCTCACCAAGAACTGCGACGGCAACGAGACGAACGGCTGCGAAACACCCGCCGACTTTGCACACTGCGACGGCTGCAACGCGTGCGACCCTGGCGAAGTCTGCGCGCTCTCGTTTCTTGGCACTCACAGGTTGTGCGCAACCCAGTGCAGTTTCCCGAGCGAAGGCCTGTGCGGACCCACTGGCCAGCAAACCTGCGTCAAGCTCTCGCTCGATCCCCACAACTGCGGCAGCTGCGGCAACGAGTGCTTCGACGGAGAACGGTGCGTGTCCGGCGCGTGCACCTGCCCGGCGCCTATGATCAACTGCGTCGGTCGGTGCGTCGATCCAAACGACGACTCGAACAATTGCGGCGGCTGCGGGACTGTCTGCACCGGCGGCAGCGAGTGCGACGACGGCACGTGCGAGTGCCCGGGAGTGTTCGACACCTACTGTCCTCTCTCGCCAAACCAGTGCCCAGACCTTGGGACCGACGCAGACAACTGCAGCGTCTGCGGCAACCAATGCCCTGAAGGCGGCACCGGCATGAACAGCGGCATCGCGACCTGCAGATACGGCGCGTGCAGGCTCACTTGCAAAGAGGGCTACGTCGACACCAACGATGATCCAGCGGACGGTTGCGAGTGTCACGAGCGCGGTGAAGACATTCCTGACTTGGACATGATCGACGCCGACTGCGATGGCATTGATGGTGCGGCGGACGCCATCGGCGTGATCTACGTTGCAACCAATGGCGACGATGCCGAGTACGGCCTCGTCAAAACACAGCCGGTTCGTACCATTCAGCGCGCCTTCGACGTGCAACGGCAAATATCCACTGTGCCCATGCGCATCTTGGTTGCCGACGGTGACTACCACTTCGACGAAACCGCACACATCCGCGCCGCAGCCCACTGCGACAATCCGCAGCAATGGCCGCGCTCACGCACGAACGGCATTTACGGCGGCTATAGTGCAGCGAACAATTGGACGCGCAATGTTCCCGGCTCGACGCATCTCATCGCAGACACGAACGTTGCGATTTCCATCGAGAGCAACTGCGGCGACTATACCTTCCAGAACCTGACGATCGAATCGCGGGGCGGTGCAACCGGCGACAGCATCGTCGTGCACGCCGACGGCAGCAGGCAAAG
>JBIKMD010000219.1:0-6624 GCA_044359465.1 Myxococcota bacterium | reverse complement strand
GATCGATGAGCCTGCGCTGGCGAAGATCCTCGGGCCGTAGCATAGTAGTCCACGATGCTTTTTCGTGCCGTGACT
Organism: Myxococcota bacterium; assembly: GCA_044359465.1. Lineage (GTDB taxonomy): Bacteria > Myxococcota > JADLHZ01 > JADLHZ01 > JADLHZ01 > JADLHZ01. The sequence continues at coordinate 6,549 of JBIKMD010000219.1, read as the reverse complement.
ATGGTGTTGCTCGTCGTCGCTAGCTGCCGTGGCAATCGTTCACAATCGAGCCGGCAGGAGCTCGCGCGCGTCAACGACGAGCGCATTTATTTGGACGAGCTCGAGCGCGACATCAAACGCGCGATGATTGAGGACATTCCGCAAGGCACCCCTGAGGCAGCGCTCTCGCGCGAAGACAAGCGGCGGCTCCTAGACAGCATGATCGAGCGCAAAGTGCTTCTGCAAGAAGCGCAGCGCGTGAAGATCTTCGTGCCCATGTCGCAGAGTGATCGTCTGTTCAACCGGATGAAGGACGACTTCACGGGCGACGAGTTTGCGCAGGAGATGGAGAAGCGCGGGCTGACAACGGTGGAGTACAAACAATCACTGCATGACCGATTGGTGGTCTCCAAGTTGCTGCAAGATCAGGTCTACGACCGCATCTACGTCAAGGACGAGGAGATTGCCGAGTACTTCAAGACGCACCCGGACCTCGCCAAGGTTGGTGAGCGGGTGCACTGCTCGCAAATCGTGCAAAAGACCGAGGCGGACATGGCTAAGGTGCGCGGCGAGATTGTTGCCGGCATGCCTTTTGAGGAAGCGGCGACCCGTTATTCAACGGCGCCCGAGAAGGACAAAGGCGGCGACCTTGGCTGGTTCGAGCGCAAGGTGATGCCCCCGTTCATCGAAGAGGGGTGTTTTGCGCTCAAACCCGGTGAGATTTCCAAAGTCGTGAGCTCGGAACATGGTTTTCATTTGTTCAAGTTGCAGGCGCGCAAGCCCGAAGAGACCCAAACGCTCGAAAAAGTGCGCGATTCCATTGAGCGAAAGCTCAAACAAGAGCGCGCCCAGCAGGATGAGCTTGCGTTCCTTGCCGGCTTGAAGAAGAAGGCCCAGATCGTCGTGGATGAGGACGTTCTCGTTCGGGCACACTGAGGATTCTAATGTATCAGTTTGTTTACATTGCGTTGCTGCTCGCCGCGCCCAAAGACGAGGTCATCGACCGCGTGGCTGCGGTCATTGAGAACTCCGTGGTCACCGAGCGCGAGCTGGAAGACAAAGCGCGTCTTGGGCTCAGCGCACTCGCAGACATCAACGAGGCGAGTGAGCGCGAGAAGCGGAAAAAAGAAATTCTCAAACAGGCGCTCGAAGAGATGATCGCCGAGCGTTTGATTGATACGGAGCTCGCCAAAGTGCGTGACAAGCTTGGCGTGACCGACGCGCAAGTTGAGCACACCTTCGAAGAGACCGCACGCGCCAACAGCATGGACAAAGATCAGCTCACGCAGGTGCTCTACAACCAGGGCATGACCGTGGCTGAGTTCAAAGCCGAGCTGCGCCGTAACCTCGAGCGCGTGCAGTATTTGCAACTGCGCATGCAAGGGAAGAGTGGGTTTACCGAGAAAGACATTGAATCACGCTGCGCCGAGCTCAAAGCACGCGCCTCGAGCGAAATTCTGGTGCGAGCGCGTCACTTCCTAGTGAAGCTGGCGAGTGACGCCACAGACGGCGAAGTGGCCGAAGCCAAGAAGAAGGCCGATGCCATCTTTGACCGAGTCACGAAGAAGAAGGAATCCTTCGTCGATCTGATTCGCGCCGAGTCGGATGACAAAGGCACGCCCGATGGTGACCTTGGTTACTTCCGCAAGGGCGATATGATGCCCACCTTCGAGCAAGTCGCATACGCGCAGCCGATCAATCAGCTGTCGAAACCCGTTCGCACCAAACTCGGGTTCCACCTGTTGCTGGTTGAAGATCGCAAGCGCGCAGAATCGCAGGGCTGCGAAGATGAAAATACCAAACAGCTCGTTGCGCGCGAGCTGCAAGAGCGTGAGCTCAAACGTCAGACCAAAGTATGGGTCGACGAGCTGAAGCGTAAGGCGTTCGTCGAAGTTCGTTTGTGAGCGCTCGGCCCAAGATTGCCATCACCTGCGGCGACGTCGCTGGTATTGGTCCAGAGGTGGCGTTCAAAGCCGCCAAGGCCGCCAAAAGAATCTGCGATCCTGTACTTGTGGGTCCACGCGCCGTGTGGGGCCGCGGGTTCCCCATCATAGACATTCCGGCGGACAAGCTGCCAAAACTCGGGCAGGACTCAGCCGCCGGCGGAAAGATTGCCATTGCAGCCATCGATTGGGCCATCGCAGCATGCAAGCGCAAAGAGATCGCGGCGGTCGTGACTGCACCCGTATCCAAGACCTCGCTGCATCTTGCGGGCTACGACTATCCTGGCCAAACCGAATACTTCGCCGAGCAATGCGGCGGTGCCCGGGTGGCGATGATGCTCGCCGGACCGTCGCTGCGTGTGGTGCTCACCTCGACGCATTTGGCGCTCAAGGACGCCATTGCGCAGCTTTCCAGCGATCGCGTGTATGAAATTACAAACATTGCGCACCACGGTTTGAAGCGTTTGCTCGGTCGTAAGCCGAAGCTCGCGTTATGCGCGCTCAATCCGCATGCCGGTGAGGGCGGAAAATTCGGTGACGAAGAGGCGCGTATCCTTGCCCCCGCCGTGGCGCGTGCGCGCAAAGCTCGAATCCATTTGTCAGGGCCACTTCCCGCCGACACACTGTTCTGGAACGCTCGCCAGGGCGCTTACGATGCGGTGATTGTGCTCTACCATGACCAAGGTCTCATCCCGCTCAAGGTCCTCGACTTCGACGAAGGTGTGAACGTCACGCTCGGCTTGCCGATCATTCGCACCTCCCCCGACCACGGCACAGCATATGACATTGCTGGCAGGGGGATAGCGCGCAGCACCAGCACGCTCGCGGCGATCAAACTCGCGGTGCACTTAGCCGCACGCAATTGAGACAGCCAAAGTCCCGCAAATTGTGTACCCTGCGGACATGCGAACTTGGTTAGCGATGCTGATGGTTCTGGCGGGCTGCCAGCAACAAGGAAAAACCTGTAAAACAACGTCCGAATGCCCCGGGGGCAGATTCTGCACGCAGGGGATCTGCACCATTCTTCTGACGGGCGTGGACGGCACGACTGTAGCCACGGGGCCTACAAACACCGGCGGTACGGGCGCCACCGGGGAGCCCAGCGTCACTGGCAACACGGGGTCAACAGGAACCACCGGAAATACAGGACCTACTGGGCCCACTGGTACAACCCAGTGCGGTGGGGTGGGAGAGGCCTGCTGCGCGTCTTCAACCTGCAACGGCAGCGCACTATGCAAAGGCACGAGCTGCGTGGCCTGTGGCGGCTTGTCTGAAACGTGTTGTGCCGGCTTCGCTTGCAGTAGCGGCGTGTGCGATGGCTCGACCTGCGTTGCTTGTGGCGGAATTGGTCAGCCTTGCTGCGCTGGGAGCACCTGCTCGCTCGGAGGCCGCTGCAGCGCCAACAGCTGCGTGCCTTGCGGTGCACCGGGCCAAGGCTGCTGCGATCAAGGCTCGGCGTGTGAGCGCCTCACATGCACGGGAGCCAATTTGTGCCCGCCGGTTGTTGAGCTTGTGCAAGTGACCAAACCTGGTGGCGGGACCTATGGCATCGACAAGTACGAGGTGACGCGCGCCGAATATACGGCATGGCTCAACACCACACCAAGCCTAGCTGGGCAACCAGCGGAATGCGCATTCAACAATGTGACGAATGGTTTTGTGCCCGGAGATACCACCTGCGTGAACGCCGCCAACGCCTGTGCGAGTGATTCGTGTCCACAGACTTGCGTTGATTGGTGCGACGCGCGCGCCTATTGTCTTGGGGTTGGCAAACGGCTCTGCGGTTCATTCGACGGGCCTGCGGGAGTCAGCGGCGACGTGGACGACGCGAGCAAACAACAATGGTTCAATGCGTGCAGCAATGGCGGCACTACCTTGTATTCCACGGGATCTAGCGCTGGATCGTGTCGCACGGGTGGCGCTGGATCACCCGCTTCCGTCGGCGTCGCGGGCTGCGAGTCGAGTGTTGCCGGGTACACCGGTGTGTTCGACCTCAACGGCAACGTCTTCGAGTGGACAGACCTGTGCTTGAATAGCACCACCTGCTACGCACTCGGCGGAAACTTCAACGAAGATCCTCCTTACGAAACCTGCGCGGCGCCGCCCAACTCTCAGGCACGCTCGGGTCGCTTTACAGGGGTTGGTTTCCGCTGCTGCGAGCCTTAACCCTTCGCCATACGTTCGCGGATTAAGCGTTCGTAGGCATCTGCCGCAGCCGCCAAGCACAACATGACATCCGGCGTGGGAGTGGCGACCTGCGCGTCTGTGCCTAGATCGGCGTAGAGCACATTGACTACGCGGCCGCGCACACTAAGCGGCGCGGCAAAGCAGCTCTTCGGATAACCACCACCAAAGACAGACAAGAAAAATTCATGCGTCTTCGATTCGGCGAGTGCGCCAAGATACGGCGCGGCGCTGTCGACGACGGTTTTGAACACGCTCTGTTTATTGAGCGGCAAGTACAACGCGCCAAGTGATGGCTGCTCTGCTTCACCCGCCGCCTCTCGATGCAACCCTCCGCGCCAACCCACGAGTAGGTCTTTGCGGTGCACGAGCAGGACGGAGCGTTTGTAGAAGCGCAGCATGAAGCCAATGAGCGTGTCTGCCACGTCATCGCGATGGCTCGCGGCGCCAAGGAGCGCTTTGGCTTCTATGAGGTTAGAGGGTGACACCGCGCGCCGTTTGGCTGCCACACGATCCACTGGATTTTCGCGGTAGCGCCACCCGCGCGCAACACCTGCATACTGCTCGAGTAGCTCTTCGAGCCGGGCTTCCACCACGACGTACGGTTTGATGATGCATCCGCTCGCCATGCCGACTTCCGCGAGCGCAATCCGGTCGAGCGGATTCACCATGAGCAGCTCGAGCGTTTTGCCCTTGACGTGCAACGGGAGCACTTTGTGTTTTTTGATGAGATTCGTCGGAATGGCCGTCAGTGCGTTCTGCTCAACTTGCAGCGTGCGCAAATCGAACGCAGGCGTCCCGTAACGTTTGGCGAGCGCCTTGAGCAGCACATCTTCTTCGACCAGCCCGAGCTCGAGTAGGTTGGTGCCGAGCGAACCACCGTAGATGGCAATATCTGCCACAGCACGATCGAGCGACGCGGGCTCCACCCCGAAGTCGTTGATCAGAATGTGGTTGAGTAATTTTGGATCCATTCACCTTATGTTTCTCACGGCACGGCGCACAACGCGAGGAAACGCACACTCGCGGGTTCGCCTTTTTGCACTACAGCCAGCGCTGCGCGAGCGGTGGCGCCGGTTGTCACGACGTCATCCACAACGAGCACCCGTTTTCCCCGCAGGCGGCCAAAGTGCGGACCAGGGGAGAACAGTGCGCGATCACGGGCCCTCTTGTCGCGCCCCATCTGGCGGGTGGAATCGATGCGTTTGAGCGCCTTCTCTAGCACCGGCAGGCCTAGGCCCTGTGCAAGGACAAGCGGCGGATGAAAACCACGCAAAAATGTGCGCCAGAACGCCCGCGCCACCGGGACAACGACGTCAATGTCGTCACACTGCGCATTCGCAGCAAAGAGCTGCGCTAGGGGCGCGCTCAGATCCTCGCGCCGACCTTCCTTCCAGCGCAGAACGGCGGCGCGTAGCTCGGTTGTGTAAAGAAATTCGCACATGGGCGATCGCGACCGCTCTAGGTTTGCCAAACACACCACACACAAACCGCGCGCACGAGCGCCGCACCCACCACATCGGTAAACACCCAAGATCATGACCGTCCGTAGCTACGGGACAGGTCTAATCTACAAGGGGGCGCCCGGTCATTTCTGCCGGGATGGGGAGATCGAGGAGCTTGAGCACCGTCGGCGCCACGTCCGACAGTGTTCCTGGTTGCAAGCGCTGCGTCTTGCGCGCGGGGTCGACCAAGACGAAGGGCACCGGATTGGTCGTGTGTGCGGTGTGCGGCTCGCCGCTTTCTGGATCTACCATCGTCTCGCAATTGCCGTGATCTGCAGTCACAATCACGCGGCATTTTTTGTCCAGCGCAGCGCGAACAATGAGCGCCAGCGCTTTGTCCACGCCTTCGATCGCGCTGATCGCTGCATCCAAGTTTCCGGTGTGACCCACCATGTCCGCATTGGCGACATTGATCAGGATGAACCCGTATTTGTTCGAATCGATGCGCGCCACGGCTTCTTTTGCCAGCGCGTCCACGGCCATCAGCGGCGCTTTGTCGTAGGTCTCTACATCGCGCGGTGAAGGCACGAGCACTCGTTCTTCACCCGGGCACGCCGTTTCTACGCCACCATTGAAGAAGTAGGTGACGTGCGCATATTTTTCGGACTCGGCCATCCGAAGCTGCCGCAATCCGCCAGCGGCGATAGCGTCACCAAGCAAGTGTTCGAGCTTGCTGGCCGGAAACATCACCGGCAACTCCAGGCGTGGGTCGTAGGAGGTCATGGTCAGACACTGCGCTAAACGAAGCTGCGTTGCGCGTGAAAAACCGGTGAAGGTGGGTTGCATGAACGCGGCCGTCAGCTGGCGCATCCGGTCTGCGCGGAAGTTGAAGAAAATCAGACTGTCGTCGTCTTCAATGATGGCACGCGGCTTTCCTTCGCTCCCGATCACTGTGGGTTCGATGAACTCGTCGCTTTCACCTCGCACATAGGCCTGGG